>NZ_JAVREQ010000004.1:0-264581 GCF_031845485.1 Streptomyces hazeniae | reverse complement strand
CTGAGTAGCGTGTTCAAGACCCGAAGCGGAGTGATCTAGCCATGGGCAGGGTGAAGCGGAGGTAAGACTTCGTGGAGGCCCGAACCCACCAGGGTTGAAAACCTGGGGGATGACCTGTGGTTAGGGGTGAAAGGCCAATCAAACTCCGTGATAGCTGGTTCTCCCCGAAATGCATTTAGGTGCAGCGTCGTGTGTTTCTTGCCGGAGGTAGAGCACTGGATAGGCGATGGGCCCTACCGGGTTACTGACCTTAGCCAAACTCCGAATGCCGGTAAGTGAGAGCGCGGCAGTGAGACTGTGGGGGATAAGCTCCATGGTCGAGAGGGAAACAGCCCAGAGCATCGACTAAGGCCCCTAAGCGTGTGCTAAGTGGGAAAGGATGTGGAGTCGCAGAGACAACCAGGAGGTTGGCTTAGAAGCAGCCATCCTTGAAAGAGTGCGTAATAGCTCACTGGTCAAGTGATTCCGCGCCGACAATGTAGCGGGGCTCAAGCACACCGCCGAAGTCGTGTCACTCACACAACAGGTCCAACGACCGTGTGGGTGGGTAGGGGAGCGTCGTGTGCCGGGTGAAGCAGCCGTGGAAGCGAGTTGTGGACGGTATGCGAGTGAGAATGCAGGCATGAGTAGCGATACGTACGTGAGAAACGTGCGCGCCGATTGACTAAGGGTTCCTGGGTCAAGCTGATCTGCCCAGGGTAAGTCGGGACCTAAGGCGAGGCCGACAGGCGTAGTCGATGGATAACCGGTTGATATTCCGGTACCCGCTGTGAAGCGACCCACATCGAATCCAGTGATGCTAAGCCCGTGAAGCCGCCGGCGGATTCTTCGGATGAAGTCGGAGTGGTGGAGCCGGTGGCCCGAGCTGGTAGTAGGTGAGTGATGGGGTGACGCAGGAAGGTAGTCCATCCCGGGCGGTGGTTGTCCCGGGGTAAGGGTGTAGGACGTCAGGTAGGTAAATCCGCCTGGCATGTGTCTGAGACCTGATGCCGAGCCGATTGTGGTGAAGTGGATGATCCTATGCTGTCGAGAAAAGCCTCTAGCGATGTTTCATGGCGGCCCGTACCCTAAACCGACTCAGGTGGTCTGGTAGAGAATACCGAGGCGTTCGGGTGAACTATGGTTAAGGAACTCGGCAAAATGCCCCCGTAACTTCGGGAGAAGGGGGGCCACGCCTGGTGATGGGATTTACTCCTTGAGCTGGGGGTGGCCGCAGAGACCAGCGAGAAGCGACTGTTTACTAAAAACACAGGTCCGTGCGAAGCCGTAAGGCGATGTATACGGACTGACGCCTGCCCGGTGCTGGAACGTTAAGGGGACCGGTTAGTCATTCTTCGGGATGGCGAAGCTGAGAACTTAAGCGCCAGTAAACGGCGGTGGTAACTATAACCATCCTAAGGTAGCGAAATTCCTTGTCGGGTAAGTTCCGACCTGCACGAATGGCGTAACGACTTCTTGACTGTCTCAACCATAGGCCCGGTGAAATTGCACTACGAGTAAAGATGCTCGTTTCGCGCAGCAGGACGGAAAGACCCCGGGACCTTTACTATAGCTTGATATTGGTGTTCGGTTCGGCTTGTGTAGGATAGGTGGGAGACTGTGATACTCAAGCGCCAGCTTGGGTGGAGTCGTTGTTGAAATACCACTCTGGTCGTGCTGGATGTCTAACCTGGGTCCGTGATCCGGATCAGGGACAGTGTCTGGTGGGTAGTTTAACTGGGGCGGTTGCCTCCTAAAGAGTAACGGAGGCGCCCAAAGGTTCCCTCAGCCTGGTTGGTCATCAGGTGGTGAGTGTAAGTGCACAAGGGAGCTTGACTGTGAGACTGACGGGTCGAGCAGGGACGAAAGTCGGGACTAGTGATCCGGCGGTGGCTTGTGGAAGCGCCGTCGCTCAACGGATAAAAGGTACCCCGGGGATAACAGGCTGATCTTCCCCAAGAGTCCATATCGACGGGATGGTTTGGCACCTCGATGTCGGCTCGTCGCATCCTGGGGCTGGAGTCGGTCCCAAGGGTTGGGCTGTTCGCCCATTAAAGCGGTACGCGAGCTGGGTTTAGAACGTCGTGAGACAGTTCGGTCCCTATCCGCTGTGCGCGTAGGAGTCTTGAGAAGGGCTGTCCCTAGTACGAGAGGACCGGGACGGACGGACCTCTGGTGTGCCAGTTGTTCTGCCAAGGGCATGGCTGGTTGGCTACGTTCGGGAGGGATAACCGCTGAAAGCATCTAAGCGGGAAGCCTGCTTCGAGATGAGGACTCCCACCCCCGTTGAGGGGTTAAGGCTCCCGGTAGACGACCGGGTTGATAGGCCGGATCTGGAAGCCCAGTAATGGGTGGAGGTGACCGGTACTAATAGGCCGAGGGCTTGTCCATAGAGGCTCGCGTCCACTGTGTGGGTTCTGAGACCACAACCAGGTCGAGAACCCCGCAACCCCCCGCCCGTGAGGGTGGTGCAGGGGTTGCGGCTGATTCTCCCGGTTTTGTGTGTTTCATAGTGTTTCGGTGGTCATAGCGTGAGGGAAACGCCCGGTTACTTTCCGAACCCGGAAGCTAAGCCTCATTGCGCCGATGGTACTGCGAGGGGGACCTCGTGGGAGAGTAGGACGCCGCCGAACAATCATTGAACGTCGACCCCCCAGACTCTGTCTGGGGGGTCGACGTGTTTGTGGGGCCGTGTTGTCAGAGCCGGCGGATGACCTGCGCCTCCGCCCGTTCGACCGGTGTGCGGGAATGCACGTGAACGAGAGCCAGGTGGAACAGGCTCGGAGCCAGCGGTGCCCAGCGGTGCACCCGGTCCGGCCGCAGTACGTAGCGCGTCACATCGGCCGGCCGGAAGCGCACGAAGTCCACCGTCGAGTGTTCCCACCGGTCTGCCACCCCGCGGCTGATCCGCGCTTCGAGGGCGCTGCCGGTCAGGGTGCTGAGCTTGGCGTAGAAGTGCAGGCCCCAGTGCCTCTTCTGCACGTCCAGCGCCACGGCCAGCAGGGTCAGTTCGTATTCGTGGGGCTCGAGGGCCATCTCCTCCTGCATGCCGCGACGTGCGAGCGCGTGGAGGTCCGGGGCCCTGCGGCCGGCCGAGTCGATGTGCCGGGAGAGACCTTCGTTGACCGAGACGTTCCACAGCCCCGGGGCCATGCGCGTCTCCGTACTGCGACGGGTGACGACCAGCAGGTCGTCCGCCGTCACGACGGCGACGTTCGCTCCGAGACTGCACTGGAGGAACGCCGGCGCCTCCAGCGGGCGATCCGGGTCCAGGTACCGGGACCGCGGCGTGCCGCCGGACGCCAGCGGACGGTCGAGCTGCTGGGCTGCGAGGTACGTGTAGTAGTCGGTGGGGCGCAGACGTATGTGGACCTCGGGGTTCTCGTCCAGGGCGCTCCGCGAGACGGACACTGCCTCGACGGCGTACCGGTCGCCGTTCCACGTGCTGGTGTCCCCAGCGGCACGACGACGGTGATTGTCCTCTTCGATCTCGTCGCGCCACCGTGCCATCTCGTCCGGCAGCCGGACCTCGTCGTCCAGCACCTGCACGAACACGGACTCGGGTGCTATGGGCGTCGTTCCGTCCCCCTCGACGATCAGACCGCTGGTGTGCAGGGGCCCGAGCGAGAAGGTGTTCCAGACGGGGACGGAACGCTCCTCGGCGCGTAAGGCGTGCAGGGTTCTGCTCGCCCGTTTGCGGAGGGAGAACACCGCGTCCTGGAGGGGTTGCTGGAACAGTGCTGCGGCGAGCATGCCCACCACTGCTCCGACCACTGCGTTCGTCAGATCCACGGCTCCCATGGCAGGGACGTTAGAGCCGCCTTCGCCGGGATGTGTGATCTTGGCAGTACCGTTACCGCGCCGGGCGGCGCCGGGGCGGGCCAGGGGGCACGATGATTGCATGGAGTACCGGATCCGGGAGGCGCACGCCGGGGACTGGCGGCGGTTGCGGGAACTGCGGCTCGCCGCGCTCGCGGACCCGTTGGCGCCGGTCGCCTTCAACGAGCGCTACGAGGTCGCGGCGGGCAAGCCGCCCTCGTTCTGGCGGGGGCGGGCGGGGCAGGCGCGGAACGGCCGTCCGATCACCACGCTGGCCGCAGAGCTGCCCGACGGCTCGTGGGCGGGCATGCTGGTGGTGTTCGTGGAGGACGGCGAGGCGCACGTCGTCGCCGTCTACCTGCGTCCGGAACACCGTGGCGACGGACTCGCCGAGCGGCTCTTCGACACGGCTCAGGCGTGGGCGTGGGCGCGGACGGACGTCGTCCGGATGCGGCTCGACGTGCACCAGGGCAACCCGCGGGCGGAGGCGTTCTACCGGCGTTACGGGTTCGCCCGGACGGGAGCGTCGAAGCCGGACCCGAACGACGCCGCGGCACTGGAGTGGGAGATGGTGCTGGAACGTCCGCCGTCGGAGGCTCAGGGGCGATGAGGGACCAACTCGGGCCACCAGGTGCGGAGCTGTTCCTCCGAGCGCACCAGGGCACGGGTCACCAGCCCGGACGGTGCGCCGTCGGACAGGAGCCACGGCAGCTCGGGCAGCGGCGCCACCGTCGCGGGGTGGTCGAGCACCAGGGTGACTGGTGGGTCGAGCCGGCCGGCGGATGACCGTGCGGCCATGCGGCGGCCGTGCCCGACCACGGCTGAGGTGAGCGCCGTCAGCAGGGGCATCGCTGCCGGGTCTCCCCGGTGCGGGTCCTCCAGCGACTCGCCCACCACGAAGAGGCTTCCCCCCTCGGACACGAACGATTCCCACGCGAGGCGATCGAATCGCGGCGGGGTGCTGGCGTTGCGCACATGGAGCTGTGAGACGCAGTTGAGCGCGCGGCGGATCAACTCGGTGGCCGCCTCGCGTCGTTCCGGGTAGGCGGTGAGGCCGGCTTCCAGTTCTCCGGAGGCGCCGGAGGCCCCGGCCGGGTTCGTGCGGAGGATGCGCAGGGCGTCCCGGGAGGAGCCCGTGAGGGACCAGCGGTGCACCTGGCGGAACGGCTCCCGGTCGAGGGCTGCCGCATGCAGCCAGCAGCGCAGCAGGGTCTTTGCGGCGTCGTGTACCGCCGCGTCGCTCCGTGCCGGGCTGCGGACGGGGGCGAGCAGGGCGGCCGCGCGGGCACGCGCCTCGGCCATGTCCTCGCAGCCGTGGTGCGGGGCCCAGCGCAGGCGGGTGGGCGCGTCGGTGAACTGCTCCGGGTCGTAGACGTGGACGGGGCCGAGTTTGGCGCGGGCTCCGGCGGTCTCCGACCACAGCCCGGGATCCGCGGTGACGACCAGGAGGGCGCCCTCGGCGTCCCGGACTGCTTCGGCCGCCTCGTCCCGTCCCGCGCCGACGAGGAGGCCGTGCAGCGCCGGGCCGCGCCCGGGAGGCGCGGCCGGGCCCGTCGACGCGGTGGCGGGCGGTGCGGTGCCGGGGGCCGGTACGGTCCCGGTGATTGCGGGCGGTTCTGCCGAGTCGGCGGGGCGTTCGGCGCGTGGTGCCGGCACGGGGCCGGGTGCGTGCTTGCGCAGGTCCGGTCCGGGCCGTGACACGCGGGCGTCCTCGCGGCGGGCCGCGCGGACCGCACGCCAGCGGGTGACGGTGCCGATGAGGAAGACGGCGAGCACGGTGAGCACCATCAGCTGGCCGATGAAGAGGCCCCAGAAGAGCCCGTAGCCGGAGAGCGCACCGTCCGGAACGCCGGGCCAGGCGGCTGCCAGGTCCTTCGGGTCGGTGACCAGTTCGCGTATCGCGAGTGGTGTGCGGGGGAAGTGGAGGCCGTCGGGCCAGCTGCCGTGGGCGAGCCAGGCCGACAGGCCGGTCGCCGTCCAGGTGAGCGCCGCGAGGCCGAGGAGGAACCCCAGGAGACCCAGCAGCAGTCCGTCGGGGATGCCGCGGGCGCCGCCGTCGGCGGCACCCGCCGCTCCCGGACCGGTACGGCCGCCGGGCACGGTCACGCCACCCCGGACGCCGGGTCGTGGCCGCCGTGCCCGGGGACGTGCTCCATGGCGAGCGCGCGGGCCTCCGCCTCGGCCTCCAGTTCCGCTTCGAGGGCGTCGGAGGGGGAGGGCGGTGCGGCGGCGGCCTCCGTCATGGCGCGGTCGGTGAAGACCAGCGGCCGTTCGGTGTCCGTGACGAGGTGTTTGACGACCTGGACGTTGCCGTTGACGTCCCACACGGCTATGCCGGGCGACAGGGTCGGGATGATCTCCACGGCCCAGCGGGGCAGGCCGAGGACCTTGCCCGTCGCGCGGGCCTCGTCGGCCTTCTGGGCGTAGACGGTACGGGTGGAGGCCATCTTGAGGATCGCCGCCGCCTCCCGGGCGGCCGCGCCGTCGACCACGTCGGAGAGGTGGTGGACCACCGCCACGAACGACAGGCCCAGCCGGCGGCCGAACTTCAGCAGACGCTGGAAGAGCTGGGCCACGAAAGGGCTGTTGATGATGTGCCACGCCTCCTCGACCAGGAAGATGCGCTTGCGCCGGTCGGGGCGGATCCAGGTGTGCTCCAGCCACACGCCGACGATCGCCATGAGGATGGGCATGGCGATGGAGTTGCGGTCGATGTGCGACAGGTCGAAGACGATGAGCGGCGCGTCCAGGTCGATGCCGACGGTCGTGGGGCCGTCGAACATGCCGCGCAGGTCGCCGTCGACCAGGCGGTCCAGGACGAGCGCCACGTCCAGACCCCAGGCGCGGACGTCGTCCAGCGCCACGTTCATGGCCTTCGCGGACTCGGGCTCCGGGTGGCGGAGCTGCTCGACGATGTCGGTGAGGACGGGCTGCCGGTCGGCGATGGTGGCGTTGACGTAGGCGTGGGCGACCTTGAGGGCGAAGCCGGAGCGTTCGTCGAGGCCGTGGCCCATGGCCACCTCGATGATGGTGCGCAGCAGGGCGAGCTGCCCGGTGGTGGTGATCGCCGGGTCCAGCGGGTTGAGGCGGATGCCCTGGTCGAGGGCGGCCGTCGGGTCGAGGCGGATGGGGGTGATGCCCATCTCCTCGGCGATGAGGTTCCATTCGCCGACGCCGTCCTCGCCCTGGGCGTCCAGCACGACGACCTGCCGGTCGCGGAAGCGGAGCTGCCGCAGCACGTACGTCTTCTCCAGCGCGGACTTGCCGTTGCCGGACTCGCCGAGCACCAGCCAGTGCGGGGCGGGCAGCTGCTGGCCGTAGAGCTGGAACGGGTCGTAGATGTAGCCCTTGCCGCTGTACACCTCGCGGCCGATGATCACGCCGGAGTCGCCGAGGCCGGGTGCGGCCGTCGGCAGGTACACGGCCTGCGCCTGGCCGGTGGAGGTGCGCACCGGGAGGCGGGTGGTCTCCGTCTTGCCGAAGAGGAAGCTGGTGAAGGCTTCGGTGACGGCGTTCAGCGGGTCGAGTGCCACAGGGAGTCCCCTCGTCCTCTCAGCGCCGGATGCCGGTCGCGAACGGCAGCGTGTTGACGAAGGCCCGGTGGTGTTCCCGGTCGCACCACTCCAGCTTCAGGTAGGCCTTGCCGGCCGAGGCGCGGATGGTGCGCCGGTCCCGCGCCAGGGCCTCGGGGTTGCGGGAGGAGACGGTGATCCAGCCGACCAGGTTGACGCCGGCGGCGCCGCTGGCGAGGTCGTCGCCGCGCTGGTCGACCCGGCCGTGCGCGGCGATGTCGCGGGGGTCGACGGTGCGGTTCATCTTGGCGGCGCGGCTGGCCTCGGCGGCGTCGTTGGTCTTCTCCGTCAGCATCCGCTCGATGGCCAGCTCGGTGGGCTCCAGGTCCATCGCCACGGCCACCGTGCGGATGACGTCGGGGGTGTGGACGAGCAGCGGGGCGAGGAAGTTGACGCCGACGGGGGTCATCGGCCACTCCTTGACCCAGGCCGTCGCGTGGCACCAGGGCGCGCGGGTGGCCGACTCCCGGGTCTTGGCCTGCATGTACGTCGCCTCGCGGGCGTCGAGTTCGGCCGGCCAGGCGTTCCGCTTGGACATGGCCTGGATGTGGTCGATCGGGTGGTCCGGGTCGTACATGGAGTGGACCAGCGACGCCAGCCGGGCCTGCCCGAGCGGCTGTCGCACCCGGATGTCGGCCTCGGCGAGACGGGCGCAGATGTCGGTGAGCTCGCGGGCCATCACCACGGCCAGGCCCTCGTCCTTGGTCATGCGCCGGCCGCCGCCGGCCGAGGTGCGCGCCGCCTTGGCGATCGCCGCGCTCTCGGCGGCCAGTTCGCGGCCGTAGTGCATGCAGGCGACGAGGTAGGCGCGGTGCTGCTCGCTGGAGGTGGACACCATCGACTGGAGTTCGTCGTAGGACTCCTGGAGCCAGCCGGCGGCCCGGTCGTCCCCGCGCACGGCGACGTCCTTGGCGTGGGCGTCGGGGTCGGCGGGCAGTGTGCGCGCGAGCATCTGGAGGCGGGTCACGAACCCGTCGCCGTTGGCGACGTGCTTGAGCAGCACGCCGAAGCGGTCGACCAGCGCCTCCTGGTCCTCGCTGTCCCGCAGGCCCACGCCGGGCCCTTCGATCTCGATGGCGGCGGTGACCGTGCGGCGGTCCGCGTGCAGCAGCACGGCCAGCTCGTCGGGCCCGAACGGTGCGCTCAGCCACGTGATGCGGCCGACACCGGGCGGCGGCACGACGTCCACCTCGTGGCCGCTGAGCCGCACGCCGGCCTCGGCGGCCCCGGAACGGTAGGTCGCGCCGCTGCGCAGCAGCCGGCGGAAGGAACGGTCGATCTCGAACCACCTGTAGAACGTGCGCCCCCGGTACGGCACGTACACGGCGGCGAGGGCGAGCATCGGGAACCCGACCAGCGCCGGGATGCGGGCGGAGAGGACGGGGATGAGCAGACCGCTCATCATGCCGAGGAACGCGCCGACGACGATCAGGGCGATCTCGCCGGTCTCCCGGTTCTTGCCGACGATCGCGTTCGGCCGGGCCCGGCCGATCATGTACGTGCGGCGCGGCGCCGCGAGGTGCGTGGAGGTGGTCATCCGCGCTCACCTCCGCTGCGGCCCGAACTGCCCGCGCGGGCGGTGCGGCTGCTGTGCGGAGTCCGGGACGGGTCGCCCTTGCGCGGCGGGGGCGGCGCGGGCGCCGACGATCCCCCGTCGCTGTCGCGGGTGCTGTGGGCGGCGACGCCGCCGGAGGCGGGGTTCGACGGGCGGGAGCCGCCCCCGCCCCGGCCCTCGTCCGCGCTCGCGGCGGAGCTGCCGCCACCGCCGCGCGCGCCGTGGGTGGTGATGCCCTGCCGCAGCATCGTCGCGGGCGAGGAGACGACCGCGGCGGCCTGGCGGGAGGCCGCGTCCTGGCTGGCGTTGCGGTGGTTGACGATCTCGTCGCCGAAGCCGGGCACGAAGCGGTAGATCATCGCGGAGGCGAAGATGGCCAGCAGGATGATCGCCAGCCCGGAGACGATGGCGGAGAACGCGTTCGGCCCGTTCTCGCCCGCGAGTGCGCCGGCGAGGCTGAGCACGATCATGATGACGGGCTTCACCAGGATCACCGCGATCATGATGCCCGCCCAGCGGCGCACATGGCCCCACAGGTTCTTGTCGACGAGCCCGGCGTAGACGGCGGTGCCGAGCAGTGCGCCGATGTACAGCAGCGCGGCCCGGATGACGAGTTCGAGGTAGAGGACGCCCGCCGCGAGGATGGAGATCAGCGACACGACGATGAGCATGATCGGGCCGCCGCCGATGTCGTTGCCCTTCTCCAGGGCTTCGGCGAACGTCCCGAAGAACGCGTTCGTGTCGTCACGGGTCCCCGACGACACGGCCTCTGTCACGGCGTCGGTCGCCGTCACCACCGTGTAGAGGATCAGCGGCGTGAACGCGGACGCGAGGACGACGAGCCAGAGGAAGCCGACGGCCTCGGTGAACGCCTCCACGAAGGGCACGCCCCGGACGGCCCGCTTGGCCACGGCCAGCAGCCACAGGACGAGGGTCAGGATCGTCGAGGCGGCGAACACGATGGCGTACTGCCGCAGGAAGGCGGGGTTCGTGAAGTCGACCTTCGTCGTCTCGTTGACGAGGTCGGAGAGCCGGCGGATCGTCCACGCGGCGGCCTCGGCGCAGCCGTTCGCCAACGAGGCGAGCGGGTCGAGTACGCCGTCGGGGCTCATGGGGGTGTCCCCACCCCCGGGCGCCTCCCGGTTCCCGTTCTCACTGGTGCAGTAGTCCTTTGCAGGACCCCGCACGAGGTCGCACGGGTCGTCGTCCGGTGCCGCATGGGCGCGGGAGGCGAGCAGCAGAACTGCTCCCTGTGCCGCTGCCAGCACGCCGACGGTCACGGCTCGTTGACGGTTAGCGGGCATAGGTGAACCCTCCGAACCCTTCGACCGCGTCAGTCATCTCCTCCGCCGAGGAGGCTCGCTGGTCTCGTCCGACCGGCACGGGGCCATCGATTTGTGTGAAGTCCAAGATCTTCCAGTCACCGTCGACCCACTGCAGATCGAATGTGTTGGTGTACCAACTCTCGGTCACTGGAGTCTTCGAGTTCGGACCGGCCAAGCCGAAGAGCGCTGAGTACCAGACCGCAACGCGAGCGCTCGCTTGGTCGAAGTTGACGATCTTGGCGCCGACCGGGCTCGTTCGTGACACGAAAGTCAAGCCGTCGGGAGCGGTTCCATCATCTTCGAGTCCGATGCGTTTGAGGAAAGCAGTGTCGTTGTAGACCTTGTCGAGCTCTTGAAGGCGTCGGTCAGCGGTCTCCGGGGTGTACACCTTCCGGACGATCTCTGCCCTCTCCGCATCCCCGTACATCCGGTCGCCGCCCAGCGCCACCGCGTAGTTCGCGGCGGCGCTTTGGGCGCCCTGTTCGGTTTGGGGGAAGCCGGACGGGATGCCCGTGGTGCCGTCCTCGGTCTGGACCGGCGTCTGGCCGCTGGGCGCGGTGGGTTGGGCGGCAGGGCCACCGCCGGGGTCGTTCTCCTCGCCCTCCGAACCGGAAGATCCGCTCCGGTTGGCGAACGCGATCGCCGCGATCAGCAGGACCACAACGCTCACGACCATCAGAAGGCTGCGGCCCGGACGCCCTGCGGGTCGTCTGCCGACGCCGTAGACGTCTCCGTCCTCGCCGGGCAGGCGGGTGCGGGTGCCCCGTGCCGGAGCACGCCGCGTGGACGTGCCTGCCCCGCCGGTACGACCCTGCTCGTCGTACTCGTCGCCGCCGATGCTCATGCCGGACGTGCCCCCTAGCCTCAACCGGTCAACCGCCGTCAGTACATTGTCTCCTCACATGACGTTAGCGGTCGTATCGGCTGTGTGGGTCCCGCGTTTCCACAGAGGCGGTCATCTCTTCTGAAGAGTTGCGCTTCGTGTCCGCACATCCGTCCCACGGCTCTCACAGGCGCCACCAGTAACCGGGAGATCGCCTAGTCTCGGCGTTCATGACGGACAGCGATGAGTTCGGTGGCCTGACCGCGCACGTCGTACGGCACCTCGGGCCCGCGAAGCGGCGGTGGACGCCGCCGGACGACCGGGGTTACGGCGTCACCCTCCACTACCCGCAGCGGCAGCGACTGCCGATCGTGTCCGCCGTGACGGCCGGGCTCCACCTTCAGGAGATCGAGGCGCCCGAGCCGATCGAGCTCATCTGCACCCTCCAGACGGGCCAGGAGGCGGAGGCCGTTCGGCTGGTGAACGTCGCCGCGCAGTACGTGCTGGGGGAGGGCGGCGAGGAGCGGCCGCCGGTCGGGCAGGACCGCTTGGTGGGCGGTGAAGCGCCGTTGATCCCGGGCACGGCGATTCACGGCCTGCTGTTCGGTGCCCACCCCGTGTTCCGCGAGGTGTCGCCGTTCCTCGGCGAGGACGGCAGCGTCGCCCTGCGGTTCCTCACGGTGCTGCCGTTGACGGAAGGCGACCTGCGGTTCCTGGTCGCCGCCGACGTGGGGGCGGGCCGCCAGGCCCGCCTGTGGGAGCGCTGGCACGCACAGAAGATCGAGTTCTGGGACGTCCACCGCCGAGACTGACCCGACCCGGCGCCTCAATGGGTGCGGGCGTCGCCCGCCTTGAGGTGCGTCAGCAGTGCGTGCAGCGCGTCCGCTGACGCGGCCAGGACGGTCGAGGGCTCCTCGCTCTCCCGCAGGCGGACCCCGTGGCCTCCCCCGTCGACCTCGACGCAGTTGGTGTTCGGATCACCGCTGCTGAATGACGACTTCTGCCAGCCCGTTTCTGCCACTGTCTTCCCCTCACAACACGTAGAGCAGGTGCTGCAAGAGGCTAAGCGAATCTCGCACGGAGTAGGACTGCCGTTCGGATTCGTCGGGCACGGGCGGCAAGGCGAGTGCGGCGAGACGTTCGAAGGTATGACGGTAGCGAGTGGCTTCCTGCTGGTCCGTCAGGAAGACCGTTCCGGCGTCATGTTCCAGGTAGACCGTGTCCAGCGAGTCGGCGGCAGCTTCGAAGAGTACGAAGGGAGAACCGACGACTGGGAGGGTGCCGGACTGGAAGGGAACGACCTGCAGAGTGATGTGAGGTAGCCGGGCTACTTCGATCAGGTGCACGATCTGCCGCCGCATGACAGTGGCGTCAACGAAGCGCATCTGGAACGCGGCTTCGTGGATGACGACGTGGTACTCGGCCGCTTCGTCTCCGGCGAGTACCTCCTGACGCTTCAGGCGGAACTCGATGCCCCTGTTCAGGAAGCTCTCCGTGCTCTCGGGGAAGGCGCCTTTGATGAGTGCCCCCACGTACTCGGGAGTCTGCAGCAGGCCGGGGAGGTGCAGAGGCTCGAACCCCTTCAGCGACGCCGCCATCGTCTCCATCTCGGCGAGGTCGAGTGCACCGGGGCTCGAGTCCCGTCGGTGCTTGTGCCACCAGCCACGCGGAGCGGCGCTCCACGCGATGAGGGCCTCCGTATACGTTTTTGAATGGCAACCGTAAGCCTTCAGGAGCGTGCGCAGCTTGTCCTCGGGGATGGGAGTTCTGCCGGACTCGACATGGCCGAGGTGTGCGCCGCTCAGGTCCACGAGTCCGCCGGCTTCTGCGGCTGTCATTCCGCCCATGTCTCGCAGCCGGCGAAGCTCCACGCCTACGCGACGCTGTCGCTGAGTCGGACGAGTGCGTAGTCCCATGGTGCTCTCCTAGCAGGTCGCTGCCTCGCGGGTGCCGCAGAGCCCGACCGTGTCACTCATTGGAGGGAACGTCGGCTCAATGGTTATGCATTGAAAACCATACGGCTCTACCGTCGTCACGTACTGCTCAAGCCGAGCCAGATCGGGCGGAAGTGCACCGGCTCCACATGACAGTTGGGGCGCGGCGAGGTCACCGGCCGAACCGGATGAAGGAGGCATCACCATGTGTCCGACGATCACGTCGACAGGGGCGCGTTTCGCAGCCGTCGGGGCGGACTTCGCGCTCACGTTCCCGCCGGACCCGGTCTGGGTCAGGGCGTGCCGGGAGCTGGTGCGCACGTCGTTCGACACCGTGCGGCGGGCTGCCGGAGGAGCGCTCCGCGAACTCGCCGAAACGGCCGTGCTCCTCACGTCGGAGGCGGCCACGAACGCGGTCACGGCCTCGGCGACGGCCGGGTGCACGCGGCCGGTCACCCTGTGCGGCGAGTGGCTGGCCCACGGGGCGCTCCGCGTCCACGTGCAGGACGCCGCTCCCGGCGTCCCGTACGTCGACACGCCCGCCGAGGAGTCCGAGCACGGCCGCGGCATGCTCCTCATCGCCGCACTGGCCAGCCGCTACGGCTTCTGCCTCGACGGTCCCGGGCCCGGCAAGTCGTTCTGGTTCCAGCTGGAGCACGCCCCGGGCACCGCTGCATGACCGCCGCCCGTGCGACCCGCGCCCGTACGGTGCGGCTCGACGCGCCCCGTCTCCAGCGGGCGGCGGACCTCGTACGACGGTTCACCGGCATTCGCGTCGAGCTGGACGTCGCACGTCCCGCCGTCGCCGCGTCGCGCTGCGGCAAGCACGCGGCGCTCGTCGGCGTGCTGGACACGGTGTTGCGCCCCCTGCTGCCGGCGGGGCGGACCCTCGTGCAGCAGGCCGGGATCGCGCTGCCCGGCACCGGTACGGTCGCCGTCCCGGACCTCGCGGTCTGCCCCACGGGTTTCCTCGGTTCCGACGACGCGTTCCTTCATCCACAGGATGTGGATTTCGCCGTCGAGGTCGTCCTGCGCCACGCCACCCTCACCACCGGCGTCCCGGCTGCCGTCGACCGCTACGCCGCCGCAGGCGTCCGCGCCCTGCTGGTCGTCGACCCGCGCCCGGTCACCGGGCCCGCCACCGGAACGTGGGCGCTGCACACCGAACCCGTCGGCGGCCACTACTGGGCGACCCTCACCGGCACGTTCGGCGCGACGACCTCGCCCCGTCCCGGCGCCCGGACGATACCCCTCCCACCGCCCCTCCGGGGTGAACTGCCGCTCGACGCGCTCCCCGTGTACGCCCAGGGCCGATCCGGCCCTTGAGCTCCGTACTCAGGCGCCTCGACGCCAGCCCCTCAACATCCAGCCCAGCGATGTCCGCGATATCCGGAATCCTCTGACCGGGCATCCCGTGTCGCGGGACAGTGGGGGCGAGACATGTTCACGCAGTGTCAGCGGCACAGCAACGGGGGGACACGTGCTGCACATCCACTTCACCGCGGACGACCGTGCCCGGTTACGCCTGGCGGAGCGGGCGGACCCGCTCTGGGAGACGGTTCTGAGCCTGCATCAGATGATCCGGCCGGACCCGTTCTTCGCCGCGTGGCGCCGCCGCACGGGCGCCGGTCTCGCGGCAGCCGGGGCAGGGGCCGACCTCCGGCTCCTCACCACACTCGCTCCGCGCAGCTCCTACTTCCCCGACTTCCTCACCCCCTCGGACGACGACGGCCATCCGCCCGACGTGGGCACCGGCATCGACAGGGTGCTGTCCACCGGAAAGGGCAGACTGCGCACCGAGATCGGCCGGCTCGCGTCCGGCATGCCGCGACCGCCCGCCTGGCTCGACGACTTCGCCGCGGGCAGACCCCGGGCGCTGCACCGGCTCGGCGACGCGCTGCGCCGCTACCACGCGGTCGCCCTCGCTCCGCACGCCGACAGGGTCGCGGCCGACGTCCGCCGGGACCGGAACGACCGCGCGCGGCGTGTGCTGCGGCACGGCGGCGAAGCGGTGCTGGGCGCCCTGGGGGCGAGCGCCCGCTGGAGACCGCCGGTCCTGGAGGTCGACTACCCGACCACGCAGCATCTGCGGCTGGACGGCCGGGGCCTGACCCTGGTGCCCAGCTTCTTCCTGCACGACCATCCCATCGCACTGGCCGACCCGTCGCTGCCACCGGTCCTGACCTTCCCGGTCTCCCGCGGGCCGCTGTGGATTCCCGGACACGCCCGCCGTGAGGAGGACGGCGGCGGCCGCGCCGGCACGGCCCTCGACGACCTGCTCGGGCCCACCCGGGCCGCGGTGCTGCGTTCGCTGGACACCCGGCGCACCACCAGCGCCCTCGCGGACCGCCTGCGCGTCTCCCCCTCAGCAGCCAGCCGCCACGCGACGACCCTGCGCCGGGCGGGGCTCGTCGACACCGAACGGCGGGGCGGCGCCGTCCTGCACTCCCGCACGGCGCTGGGCACCGCGCTCGTGCACGGCACCTGAGTGGAGCGGTCCGTGTCCTCGCGGGGCCTTTGCGCCACGTCGCAAAGGCTCTGTCGCGGCCGGGGCCCGGCCTAGCGTTCCGTGCTGAACGAACCGAACGCAGCGGCCGCGAAGTCCACGAGCCGACCCGGCCGCTTCGCGCCCGCTCCGGACAACAGGGGGGAATCACCATGCGTTTCCGGAAGACCGTCGCTCTCGCCACCAGTGCCCTCACCGCGACCGGCGCGCTGATGCTGTCCGTGCCGGCAGCCTCGGCCGCCGACACGCGGCCCGCTCCCGCAGCCTCGCTGCTCGGCGCCTGCAACTACAACGGCAGCCACCCGGAGCTCTCCCCGGGCGACACGGGCGCTGCCGTGTCCCACGCCCAGTGCCTCCTGAAGCACGTCCGGGGCTACGACGTGGACATCGACGGCATCTTCGGCCCCAACACCGCGACCGCCGTCAGGAAGGCGCAGCGCGCCTGCGGTATCGCCGTGGACGGCATCATCGGGCCCAACACCTGGGACTGCCTGCACGGCCACCTCTGATCCCCGTGACGGCGCGCGCCGGGTCGGCACCCGCCGGCCCGGCGCGCGGCCGTCGTCATGCCGGCACGCCGCTACGCGCCCTCGCCCTCGGGCGAACGGACCGCGTCCGGGCCGTACTTGTGGGCGTTGGGGCCGGGTACGAAGCCCTCGACACCCTCCACGAAGTGGTCGAACTCGTCGTTGCGCACGCCCAGTACGAACGCGTCCCACTTGACCCGGGTGGTGGTGACGACGTTCTGCGGGTCGTCGCTCTGTCGCAGGTGCACCAGGTCGTCCTCGCCCATGGCGATCTCGATGCACTCGGCGTCCGGGTCCGGGTCGTCGGTGGCCCGGACCCACTCCAGGGAGTCCCAGTCGGTCATACCGGCAAGGCTAGCGGCGTCAGGGGGTGCGGACCGCGCGGGCGGCCAGGGCGAGCAGGCCGGCCGTCGCGTCCAGCGCCGCACCGTCCTCCGGCAGCCGTGCGGTGGCGACCCGCACGTGCGGGAGCTGCGGACCGACGCAGAACCGGCTTCCCGGCGAGACCGTGATGCCCCGGGCTGCCAGCGTCACCAGGGCGGAGGTCTCGTCGGCCACGGGCATCCACAGCTGGAGCCCGTCCCGGTTGTCCGTGAGTACGCCGTGTGCGGCCAGACGTTCCGCCAGGCCGGTGCGGCGCAGCGCGTACCGGTGCGCCGCCTCGGTCACCCGGTCCTCCGTCGCCGGGTCGCGGAGCAGGTGGGCCACGGTGTCCTGAAGGATGCGGCTCGTCCAGCCGGTGCCGTACGTCCGCAGCACGCGCACCCGTTCGACGACGTCCTGCGGCCCTCCGATCACCGCGGTCCGCAGGTCGGGCCCGTACGCCTTGGAGTAGGAGCGCACCACGACCGTGCGTGCGGGCAGGTGGGTCCCGACGCTGGCGGCGGGGTGCCGGGCCAGGGGTCCGATGCCGTCGTCCTCCAGGGCCACGGTGTTGGGGGAGGACTCCAGCACCGAGGCGAGCTCCGCGGCCCGTTGGGCGGTGAGCGACCAGCCGCGTGGCGTCTGGGCCCGCGGCTGGAAGAGGAAGAGCGCGGGCCGGTCGGCGAGCGCCTGCCGGAGGGAGTGCGGCAGCGGCCCTTCGGCGTCGCAGGCGACCGGCAGGGTGCGCACCTCCTGTGCGTCCAGGATGTCGAGCAGCCGGGGTGCGGTGGGTTCCTCGACGGCGACCCGGTCCCCGGGCACCAGCAGCGCCTGGCACAGCAGGTGGACGCCCTCGTAGCCGCCGCCCACCGCCAGCCACGCTTCCGGCGGGAACGGCCAGGAGGGCTCGACGGCCTCCCGCAGCGCGGGGGTGAGGGAGGTCCGGGAGTAGCGGTGCAGCTGGGGGGTGCGGGCTCCCGAGGCCAGGGCGGCCTCCAGCGGCGGCAGCAGGGCCGGGTCGGGTGCGGCGATGGCCAGGTCCTGGGTGAGGTGGTCGCCGAAGTCGCCGACCCGCTCGTAGCGCACGGGGTGGGTGACGGCCGGAGGGCCGCTGACCACGCTGCCGCGCCGCCCCCGCGTGGTGATCATGCGGTGTCTGCGCAGCACGGACCAGGCGTCGGCGACCGTGCCCGGACTCACGCCGAGGCGGGCGGCCAGTGCCCGCACCGTGGGGAGGGCGACGCCGGGAGCCAGTTCGCCGCCCCGGATGAGGTCGGTCATCGTCCCGGCTATGCCGCGTGCGCTGGGGTCGTTCAGCCGCGTGGCCAGGGCCTCCGCGGAGAGCCGTTCCTGCGTCGCGGCCTCCGTCTCGCCCGCTGTCTGCTGGGTTTCCGTCACATCACTCCCTGTGCCCGTACTGCCGCCCGCAGCGTAGCCGCGGGGTCACCCTCGGGAAAAGGTTTGTCCGGTAACAAAACGAGTCTTGTATGCCGCTGACTCTGAACAATAGCCTCCTGTTCGTCCGGGGATACCTCGGTGCCTTCCCGGCGCATCGTCGTGAACCCCATGAAAGACGACACAAGGAGTGCGCGTGTCCTCACCCGTCATCCGCCTCGGGCTGCGCGACTGGGACCACCTGGTGCCGCTCGCCTCCGGGCAGGTCACCGCCCCCGGGTTCACCCTCCGGGTCGACGCGCGGGACACCACCCCCGACGTGCTCGCCGAGCCGGAACTCGACGGCGGGGAGACGTCCTTCAGCCGCTACGTACAGGCTCGCGCCGCCGGGGACGACCGGCTCGTCGGCATTCCGGCGTTCGTCATGCGGGGCTTCCGCCACCGCTGCGTGCTCGTGCGTTCCGGCAGCCCGCTCACACAGCTCTCCGAACTCGACGGCAAGCGGGTGGGGCTCACCGGCTGGCCGGACTCCGGCAACACCTGGACCCGCGCCCTGCTGCGCGCCGAGGGCGTCGGCATCGGATCCGTCGACTGGCGGGTCGGCCCGCTCACGGCGGGCGAGAGCGGCAAGGACCGGCTGGGCAGCCGCCCGCTGCCGCCGAACGTGTCCGTTCTGGACGAGGGCCGGTCCCTCCAGGAGGAACTGGCCGCGGGGCGGCTCGACGCCGTGCTGACCCCGTTCATGCCCTCGGAACTGTTCACCCGCGACAGCCGCTTCCGCCACCTGCTCGCCGACCACGCGGACGCGGAGCGCGCGTACTTCGGCCGGCACGGCTTCGTGCCCGGCATCCACCTGGTCACCCTGCGCCGGGAGGTGGCCGAGGCCCATCCCGATCTGCCCGGGGTGCTGCTGGCGGCGCTGGAGCAGTCCAAACGCCGCTGGGTGCGGCGGCGCCGCGTCCTCGCCGACACGACGCCCTGGCTCCTGCGCGAGCTCACCGAGTCGGCCCTGCTCTTCGGCGACGACTGGATGCCGTACGGGGTGCAGGACAACACCGCCATGATCCACGCCTTCTGCGACGAACTCCGGGCCCAGGACGTCTGCCGCGAGCCGATCGACCCGGCGGCCCTCTTCCCCGACCCGGCCCTCGCCGCCCCCGCCGTACCCGCTTCCGCATTCGCCGCAGACCACTGACCGCCCGTCCCGCCTCGGGGGGCGGGACGGTCGAGGACGGAGACCCCATGCGCACAGCCGTCGGACAGTTCACCGCCAGTCCGGACTGGAAGGAGAACCTGGCCAGCTGCCAGGACCTCGTCGCCGGAGCACGGCGCGCGGACGCGGACCTGCTCGTGCTTCCCGAGGGCGTGCTCGCCCGCTTCACGGAGGACCGCCACCGCATCCGCGAGGTCGCCCAGTCGCTGGACGGACCCTTCGTCTCCGCGCTCGCCGAAGCCACTGAGGGCGGGACGACCACCGTCGTCGTCGGCATCCACGAACCCTCCGAGGACGGCCGGGTCTTCAACACCCTGGTCGCCCTCCGGGACGGACGCCTGGTCGCGCGCTACCGCAAGCTGCACCTGTACGACGCCTTCGGCGACCAGGAGTCCGCCCACGTGCGGCCCGCCGACGAGGCGCCCGTGCTGCTGGACGTGGCCGGCACCCGCGTCGGCCTGATGACCTGCTACGACATCCGCTTCCCCGAGCTGGCCCGGCTGCTGGTCGACCAGGGCGCCGAAGTGCTCGCTCTCCCGGCCGCCTGGGTGCGCGGGCCCGCGAAGGAACGCCACTGGGAGGTCATGATCGCCGCCCGCGCCATGGAGAACACCTGCTGGGTCGCCGCCAGCGGCGAGTGCGGCCCGCGCAACACCGGCAACAGCATGATCGTCGACCCGCTCGGCAACGTCCGCGCCCGGCTGACCGCCACCCCCGGTCTGACCTGGGCCGACGCGGAACCCGAAGCCACCGCGAGGGCCCGCGCCGTCCTTCCCGTGCTCGCCAACCGCCGCTTCGCCGTCAGCCCCGCCATACTCGCCTCCGGAGGGCCCCGATGAACCACGCCACCATCCGCCGCTCGACCCGCCTCGCCGTAGCCGTCACCTCCGCCGTCACCTGCCTCGGCCTCGCCGCCTGCGGCAGCAACCCGCCGCAGGCGGAGGGCGTGCAGGAGGACGCGGAGAAGACCGCCGAACAGCCGGCGCTGGAGAAGGACCCGAAGCTGCACGCCATGCTCCCGGAGAAGATCCGCGAGTCGAAGAAGCTGGTGTCGGTCAACAACGGCTCCTTCCCGCCGTACGAGATCGCCGGCTCCGACGGCCGCAGCCTCACCGGCGCCTCCGCCGACCTCGCGACCGCGCTCGGCCAGCTCCTCGGCGTGAAGATCACGCACATCACGGCCGACGGCCTGCCGAGTTCGCTCACCGGCATCAAGGCGGGGCGCTACGACATGGCGCTCGGCCCCGTGGGCGATTTCAAGGACCGCCAGGTGTCGAACGACTTCGTCGACTGGGTCCAGGAGTACGTCGTCTTCGCCGTGCACAAGGGCAACCCGAAGAACATCGAGTCCCTGGACAGCACCTGCGGCAAGCGCATCGCCGTCATGGCGGGCGGCTCCGCCGAGGGCGTGATCAAGGAGCAGGCCAAGGAGTGCACGAAGTCCGGGAAGCGCCCGGTGAAGGTGCAGTCCTACAAGGACCAGCCCGGTTCCATCCTCGCGGTCAAGTCCGGCCGCGCCGACGCGTTCTTCTCCTCCCAGGCGCCGCTGACGTACTTCGTCAACCAGTCGAAGGGGGAGCTGGAGCTCGCGGGCACCGGCAAGTCCAACGGGTTCGACGACCTGTACCAGGGCGCCGTCATCCCCAAGGACTCGCCGCTGAAGAAGGTCCTGGTCGAGGCACTGACCAAGCTCATGGACGACGGCACCTACGCATCGATCATGAAGAAGTGGGACCTCTCGGACAACGCGCTCGACAAGCCCGGTGTCAACCTCGGCTCCTGAGCCGGCCCTTCCCCGACAGGAGTGAACGCCCCCATGGCCACCTCCCACCCGCCACCCACCACCGACCGAGCGGAAGCGGACCGCAGAAACGTTTCCGGAGCCGCGCGCATCCCCGAGGTCGACGTCGCCTCGGCCGCGCCCGTACGACGTCCGCTCCGCTGGCTCGCCGTCCTCGTCCTGGCCGTGCTCGCCGCCCAGTTCGCGCACTTCCTGATCACCAACCCCAACTTCGAATGGGGCACGGTCGGCTCCTACTTCGGGTCGGAGATCATCGGCAAGGGCATCCTCATCACCCTGGAACTCACCGTCGTGGCCATGGTGATCGGCATCCTCCTCGGCGTGCTCCTCGCCGTGGGCAGGATGTCCGACAACCCCGTCCTCAGCGGCGTGTGCGGGGCGTACGTCTGGTTCTTCCGCGGCGTACCCGTCCTCGTGCAGCTCATCCTCTGGTACAACCTCTCCGCGCTGCTGCCGCGCATCTCCTTCGGCATCCCCTTCGGGCCGGAGTTCGCCAGCGGGCAGACCAACGCGCTCATCACCCCGCTGCTCGCCGCCATCCTCGGCCTCGGCCTCAACGAAGCCGCCTACATGGCGGAGATCGTGCGCGGCGGCCTCCTCGCGGTGGACCCCGGCCAGCGGGAGGCGTCCTCCGCGCTGGGCATGTCGCAACCCCGCACGCTGCGCCGCGTGGTGCTCCCCCAGGCCATGCGCTTCATCGTGCCGCCCACCGGCAGCCAGGTCATCAACATGCTCAAGGCGACCTCGCTGGTGAGCGTCATCGCCCTCGCCGACCTGCTCTACACGGTCCAGTCCATCTACAACCGCACCTTCGAGACAATTCCGCTGCTGCTCGTGGCCTGCCTGTGGTACCTGCTGATGACGTCGATCCTCTACATCGGGCAGTCGTTCATCGAACGCCACTACGCGCGCGGCGCGACACGCAACGCGCCGCAGAGCTTCTGGGACTTCGCGCTCTTCCGTCGGCGCGGCGCGCGCGCCGACGTCCGGGAGGCGGAGGCGCAGTCCGGTAAGGAGAAGACGCCGTGAAGACGACCACGCCCCTCAAGGAGAACAGCCCGGCCGCCGCGGCGCAGGCCCCCGAGAGCGACCTGCCGATGATGTGCGCCCGGGGCGTCCGCAAGAGCTTCGGCTCGCTGGAGGTGCTCCGCGGCATCGACATGGAGGTCGCCGCCGGTGAAGTCGTGGTCCTCATGGGCCCCTCCGGCTCCGGCAAGTCGACCTTCCTCCGCTGCATCAACCACCTGGAGGCCATGGACGCCGGGTCCATCCACGTCGGCGGACAGCTCATGGGCTACCGCGTCCACAACGGCCGCGTCCACCACCTGCGGCCCCGCGAGGTGACGCGGCAGCGCCGCGACATCGGGATGGTCTTCCAGCACTTCAACCTCTTCCCGCACCAGACGGTCCTGCAGAACATCGTCGAGGCGCCCGTCGGCGTGCTGAAGCGCCCTCGCGCCGAGGCGCAGAAGGACGCGCGCGAACTGCTGGCCAGGGTCGGCCTGTCGGACAAGGCCGGGGCCTATCCGCGGCAGCTCAGCGGCGGGCAGCAGCAGCGGGTGGCCATCGCGCGGGCGCTGGCGATGCGTCCGAAGCTGATGCTCTTCGACGAACCGACCAGCGCCCTCGACCCCGAACTCGTCGGGGAGGTGCTGGCGACCATGCGCGACCTCGCGCGCGAGGGACTGACCATGATCGTGGTCACCCACGAGGTCTCCTTCGCCAAGGAGGCAGCCGACCGCGTGGTGTTCATGGACGACGGAGTGGTGGTCGAGGAAGGCCCGCCGAGCCTGCTGGACCGCCCGTCGCACGAGCGGACCCGGTCGTTCCTCGGACGCTTCCTGTAGAGGCCGGAGGGCTTCCCGCAGGGAAGCCCTCCGCTTCCGGCGCCGGTCCACTCAGCCCCAGCGGGTGCACTCCAGCCAGAAGTCCAGCAGTCCGCGGTCCCCCAGGACCTCCACGCTCCCGGCGTCGGCCGGGAGCCGGCGGTGGAAGACGCGGAGCACGTCGGTGAGCGGGCCGCGCAGGGCGACGGTGGCCTTGGCGTGGCCGCGCCGCCAGACGACGCCGTCGCCGGTCAGCTCGATCAGCCATTCGGCGTCGACGCCGTCCGGGGCGTCGGTGGCGTGCAGGTGCAGGCTCTCGCCCGCGCGGGAGCGCAGCGCGTGCAGTTCCTCGTCGTCCTCGTTGACCGGGTCGGTGAGGATGTCCAGCCACTCGTCGACGCAGTCGGCCGCCACCTCGGCATCCACCTCGTACGGTGTGCCGGGCACGGCGCCGGCGGCGTCGAAGCGGTGGACGACCGTCTCGTGCGTCATGCGCCGCGCCCAGAATCCGGCGTCCGTCCGTGCGGACCAGGACCAGACGCGGGTGTCCGGGCCCGCCTCGCGCAGCGCCGCGACCAGCAGTTCGGCGCCCTCGGCGAGCCAGGCGTCGAGGGCTTCGGCATCGGCGGCGTCACGACCGGCGTCACCACCCGCGTCACGACCGGCGTCACCTCCGGCGTCCGGTGCTGCGGCCGGCCCGTGGAAGCCGGGGACGGTCTCCTCCTCCACCTCCTCGGCGGCCCGTGTGCGGACGATCTCGTGCGCCCAGCGGTGCGAGCCGCCGACGTGCACGGCGAGTTCGCGCAGCGACCAGTCGGGGCAGGTGGGGACCGTCGCGGAGAGGTCGGCGCCGTCGAGGGTGCGGCGCAGCAGGCGGGTCTGTTCGAGGATCTCCGCGCAGTACCGCGCGTGGTCGAGCCGGGGAGCGGGGGAGGTGCTGGTCGTCATGGCGGGGACACTAGCCGCAGGTCGGCGCGACGGCAGCCGGGTTTTCCCGGGGGCGGCGAGGCCGCCGGACGGTCGTCGGCGGGGCGGACGGGCCGGCCGAGGCGGGACAATGGCAGCCATTGGACGCCCGGGGGAAAGCCCTGTCGTACAACTCCTGTTCATTGGCACCCTGTTGTAGTGTTTTGGTCGTGTCGGGTGACAGCCATTCAGCCGGTGGTGAGCGGCGTCCGCGTGACGTCGTGGTGCAGGCGTTGCGGCAGCGCATCTCCCGCGGCGACCTGCGGGTCGGCCAGCAGGTTCCGACGCAGGCGCGGCTCAGCGAGGAGTACGACGTGCCGCGCGGGGCCGTGCGGCGGGCGCTGGAGGTGCTCGAGGACGAGGGCCTGATCAGGCGGGCCCGGCAGGGGACGTCCGCCGAAGTCGTGCGGGCCGTGTCCGGCCGCCTCACCCCGAACGCCCCCACCCCCGCGAAGGTGTCCCGGGCGCAGCGGGAGCGCGAACGGGCCGTGCGCGCGCGGACGCACCTGCCGCGCAGCGCCGGTCTGGAACTGGCCGAACGGCTGACGCGGGCCTTCCAGCAGGACCGGGTCACGGTGGACGCGTACTGCTCCAGCGGCGAGACGCTGGCCTCCGCGCTGGCCGGCCCGATGGTCGCCATGACGGCCGACGCACCGCGGCCGGAATCGGTGCGGGTGCGCATCCTGCTGCCAGACCCGGACCGGGCCCTGGCCCTGCCGCAGGTCATCGGCGACCCGGAGGACGCCCGGCCGCGCGCCCGGCTGCGCGAGGTGATGGACAACATCTACGGCTCGCTCCGCCATTCGCTGCGCATGCTGGAGGTGCGCGAGATCGTCCCCGAGGTCCGGGTCGAGGCCCGGCGGGTGGCGATCACGCCGACGCAGCGCGTGTACATCCTCAACGGCGAGGAGGTGCTGGCCGGCCACTACCGGGTGCAGCCACGCCGGGTGGAGCTGTACCGCGACCCGATGGAGATCTACGACGTGCTGGGCCTGGAGGGCATGCTCTTCCGGCACACGGCCGTGCCGGGCGACCAGGTGACCGAGGCGTACGTGCAGCAGACGCAGCAGTGGTTCGACTCGCTGTGGGAGACGATCGCCCGGCCCACGGGGGAGTGACCGGGAGGGAGGCGCCGCACGGGCGCCTCCGCGGTGCCGGCCTCCGCGGTGCCCGCTCCCGCGGACGGCCCGCCGGTCAGCCGTCGATCAGCAGCAGGGCCAGCAGCACGGTGGCCACGCACGCCACGTCCACGCCCCGCGGCCCGGTGGCGGCCGTCTCCTCCGGCGGCCGCCGGCACGCCCGGACGACGACGGCCGTCAGCACCAGGACGGCCGTGCCGCGCCAGCCCAGGGCGATCAGCAGTTCGCCGGCCACCCGGGACAGCACCTCCGCGAGCAGTTCCGTACGTAACAGCGCACTCATGGCACCCTCCTCGGGGATCCGCGCCCGGTGGAACGGGAACCGGGAACCCGGGGGGACCGGAGCACCTGCGGTTGGTCTCCCCGTTGGCAGGAACTCCTCGTCGAGTGCCGCCCATTGGCCGAATGGCTCCCAGGGGGAGACACCTACCCCCCACCATCTGCTGCCATCTCAGAGCGACCCGGCGGGCCTGACCGCCGGGCGGCGGCAGGCCGCAGGCACAGGCCGGGCAGTGGACGACCGAACGCTCGGACGACCGGCAGATGCAGCCATCTGTGCTGTCCTGCACGGCAGTTGTAGCCTCGGGAGGTGGATTCCGGGACCGTGGACCGCGACGGGGGCGTGGACGACACCGCCCCGCGCTACCGTCAGGTGGCCGCCGACCTGCGCGGCCTGATCCTCGACGGCCGCCTCGCGCCGGAACAGAACCTCCCCACCCAGCAGAGCCTGCGCCGCCGGTACGGCATCGGCCGCGGCACCGTGCAGAGCGCGCTCCAGGTGCTCCGCGAGGAGGGGCTGATCGAGGAGGGCGTCCCGGGACGGGCCGCCCGGGTGGCCCGGCGCGGCGCCACACTGCAGCCCCTGGGCCACCACATCGCCCGCGCGTTCGCGGCGCGGCACGTGCGGCTGGACGTGTGGGCCCTGACGGCGGAGCAGTTGAGCAAGGCGGTGCAGATCCAGACCGAGGCCATCCGGGCCGGCGAGCACCGGCCGGAGTCCGTCGCCGTGCGGGTGCTGCTGCCGGACCTGGAGACGCGCCACCCGTACCCGTGCCGGATCGGCGACCCCGACGACCCGCGCCCGCTGCAGCGACTGCGGCACGTGATCCGCACCTACGCCGGGGCGATGGAGCACTCGCTGACCGCGCTCGCCGAGGAACACCTGGTCGACGACGTGCGCGTGGAGGTCCGCGGCGTGCCCACCATCCCCGGCGAGAAGCGGTACATCATCAACGGCAGCGAGATCCTCACCGGCTTCTACCAGGTGCGGCGCAGCCACATGCACAACTCCGCGGACGGCTCCTCGCTGGACGTGCTGGAGCTGTACAGCGACGGCAGCCTCTTCCCGCTGGTGCGGGGCGAGGCGGCGGGCCCGGTGCCGGACGCGCTGGACGAGGCGCGGTTCGAGCAGATCCAGCAGTGGTTCGACACGCGGTGGGAGTACGTGGCGAGGCCGCTGCCGCTCGGCGCGTGAGACCCGCCCCGAACAGCTGTGCGCGGCCGCGGACCTCGTGACCTGTCCGGGCAGGGTCAGCGCTTGCGTACGAGGGTCACGCCGTCCCGCACGGGAAGCAGGACGGACTCGACGCGCGGGTCGGCCGTGATGGCGTCGTTGACCTCCCGGATGGCGACCACCTGCTCGCTGTGGTCCGCCGGGTCGACGACGCGGCCGCCCTGGAGGGTGTTGTCCAGCGCGATCAGGCCGCCCGGACGCAGGCGCGCGACCAGTTCCTCGTAGTAGACCGGGTAGCCGGACTTGTCGGCGTCGATGAAGGCGAAGTCCACGGTCTCCTCGGCGGGCAGCGTGCGCAGCGTCTCGGCGGCGGGCGCGATCCGCAGGTCGATCCGCTCAAAGACGCCGGCGCGCTCCCAGTAGCGGCGGGCGATGTCCGTCCACTCCTCGCTGACGTCGCAGGCGATCAGGCGCCCCTCGGCGGGCAGCGCGCGGGCCATGCACAGCGCCGAGTAGCCGGTGAACGTGCCGACCTCGACGACGAGCCGGGCGCGGGTGAGGCCGACCAGCATCGCGAGGAAGACGCCCTCGTCCTGCGAGATCTGCATGGTGGTGCCGGGGACGGCGCGCTGGGTCTCGGCCGCGAGGTCGCGCAGGACCTCGTCCTCGGCCGGGCTGCAGTGGGCGAGGAGGTAGTCGTCGAGGGCGGGGTTCACGATGTGCGTCATGGCGCCGACCGTACGCCGAGCGGCCGCGGAGCGGGCGGATTCACCACGGCCCCGCAGCCGCGCGGCCCCCGGTCCGGCGGGGCCGGCGGGCCGGGGGCCGGGAGGCCGGGAGGCCGGAACCCGCTGCTGACCGGTGGTCAGACCGCCATACCGTAGACGATGGTGAAGACCGTGCCGAGCGAGCCGATGATGAAGACGCCGGTCAGCCCGGCGACGATCAGGCCCTTGCCCTGCTCCGCGCTGAAGGTGTCGCGGAGGGCCGTCGCGCCGATGCGCTGCTTGGCGGCTCCCCAGATCGCGATGCCGAGGCAGATGAGGATGGCGATGGCCATCACCACCTCGATCATCACGCGCGCCTCCTGACCGAGGGAACCGAACGGCCCCCAGTCGGGCGCGATGCCGCCGATGATGGTGGTGATGTCACCCTTTTCGGCTGCCAGGATCATGTGGAACTCACCGCCCCGATCGGAAGGTTGGATCCGAGACGGATCCGTCTCACACCGACTGTACCGCCGACTTGTGACATCGCGGGGTAACCGGTGATGGTTGACCCGTGCGCAAAGCGTGGTGGGGTCTCGGAGCGGGAGCCGGTCTGCTGGCCGGTTTCGTCGCGTTACTCGTGATCGGCACGTTCGTCGCGGCCGCCGGCCTGCGTGGCGGTCTGGGCGGCGGGCCGGTGACGCTGGCCAAGGGAGCGGTCCCGGCGGCGTACCAGAAGCTGGTGCAGGAGTGGGGCAACCTGTGTCCCGCCATCAACCCGGCGCTCCTGGCCGCCCAGTTGTACCAGGAGAGCGGCTGGCAGCCGGACGCGCAGAGCCACGCCGAGGCGCAGGGCATCGCCCAGTTCATCCCCGGCACGTGGGCCACGCACGGCATCGACGGCGACGGCGACGGCGACCGCGACGTGTGGGACCCGGCCGACGCCATCCCGTCCGCCGCCCAGTACGACTGCACGCTCGCCGGCTACGTGGACGACGTGCCGGGCGATCCGACGGCCAACATGCTCGCCGCCTACAACGCGGGCTCGTACGCGGTCATCCGGTACGGCGGGGTGCCGCCGTACGAGGAGACGCGGAACTACGTCGACCGGATCAAGGAGCTGGAGAAGAGCTTCGCGGCCCCCGACGACCGGGTCGACCCGTCGCGGCAGGCGGCCGGCGCGATCCACTTCGCGCAGGACAAGCTGGGCACGCCGTACCTGTGGGGCGGCGACGGCACGGCAGCCGACCGGGGGCGGTTCGACTGCTCGGGGCTGACCAAGGCGGCGTACGCGTCGGTCGGCATCGAGCTGCCGCGGGTCGCCAACGACCAGTGGAACTCCGGCCCGCACCCCTCCCGGGACGAGTTGCTGCCCGGAGACCTCGTGTTCTTCGCGTACGATCTGAACGATCCCCGGTCCATCCACCACGTCGGGATCTACGTCGGCGGCGGCTACATGATCGACGCGCCCTACACGGGGGCGACGATCAGGTTCGACCCGGTCGACACCCCCGACTACTTCGGCGCCACGCGACCGACGGACGGATGAGCCGTACCACACGACGACGTGAACTCTGCGTGAGGCGGAGGCCTCGGGCTGCGCGCCCGGGTCACCCTCCGATAACGTCCAGGTGATCTTTCGGTGGAGAGCGGAACGCGGAGTGGATATCCGCGCGTTCTCTGCTGCGGAATGGGCATTCCGCTATCACGAGCACCACCGCGGGGGTACGGGGTCACGGGGCGGCAAGCAACTGCGGATCGACCGACCGACCACATGAAGGGCCGTACCGATGGCTGGATGGGACAACCCGGACGTCGACCTGCTGTACGACGTCAACGGCCTCGCCGAGCGTGCGCCGACCTGGGCCGATCTCACGATGGAGTACGTCGGCGAGTACGGCACCGTCTTCGCCGTCATGCTGCTCGGTCTGTGGACGTGGTGGTGGGTGCGGGGCAACAGCGCCGACCGGGCGAGCGCCGTCGGCGCCGTCTCCGGTCTCATCTGGGCACCCCTCGCCGCATGTGTGGCCCTGCTGGTCAACATCCCCATCCGCAACCTGGTGGAAAGACCCAGACCCTTCCTCGACCACAAGGGCCTGGAGGTCCTGGTCCAGGGCAAGACCGACTACTCCTTCGTCAGCGACCACGCGACGCTCACCATGGCCGTCGCCGTCGGCATCTTCATGGTGCACCGCAAGTACGGACTGATCAGCATCGCCGTCGCGGTGTTCGCCGCCTTCAGCCGGGTCTACATGGGCGTCCACTACCCGACCGACGTCATCGGCGGCCTCGCCCTCGGCACCGCCGTGGCGTTGCTCCTCGCGCCGCTCGCCACGTGGCTGCTGACCCCGCTGGTGCGGGCCATCGCCGGATCACCGCGGGCCGGCTCCCTGGTCTGGGCGGGTGGCACCGACGACGACCCCCAGCCGGAGGGCCCGTACGACGCGCACGCCGGCGGGCGCGCCAAGGCGGGCGCCGGCCGCGCGCGCGGTCGCGCGGGAGCCGGACGGGCACGGCGGGACCGCGACCTGGCGGCGTAAGCCGTCCAGCGGCTGAGGGGCCCGCTCCTCGTTCACCGGGCGCCTCGCGGGCGAAGAACCTGCGGGGCGCTCTTTCGTCGGGCTTCGTCGTCGGGCCTGGCCTCCTCGTCGGCGCGGGCGCCGGGAACGGAGGGTCAGCCGGCGTCCGGCTGGTGGGCGGCGGCGTCCGCGCGGGCCCGCTCGCGGGCGCGGCGGGCCGGGCCACGCCAGCCGCAGCTGCACCGGGCATGGGCGAACGCGCCCTGCTCCACGGTTTCCGGGCGGTGCCCGGCGGCTCCGCCGGAATCCTCCGTCACGGTGCCGGTCGCGTCCTCGATGGCCACCGGCTCACCGTACCGGTCGGAGCCCTCCGGCCTCCCCGCCGCCCGGTGAAGGCGTGACGGTCCGCCCGGGTTCTCGTTGGGCAAGCCGAACGAGCCCAAGAGGACGGCCTAAGGGGGTCGGCTCACGATGGTGTCGCGGCGGCGCGGACCGAGGAGTTGCGGACCGAGACGTGCGGTGGTCGTGCGTGCCGCGGCGGGCGTGCTCGGCGCGGTCGTCGTCGTCACGTCCACCGGGTGCGCGGAACGCGGCGCCGCCGCCGACGACAGGCCGGCCGACGACCACCTCACGACCGTGCGGCAGGCCGCCGATCTGCTGGTGCGGGCCGGTACCTCCCGCACCCGCACCACGCTGCACACCGCGTCCGGAGGCACCCGCGTCACCATCACCGGCCACGGGCGCTTCGACTACGCGAACCGGCGCGGGACGCTCGTCGTCACGCCCCCCGACGAGGAGCTCGGCGGGACCGGCGGCGAGCCCATCACCGAACTCCTCACCCCGGGTGCCCTGCACATGAAGAACCGCGGCGCCGGCGTGCCCGACGGCACATGGGTGCGCGTGGACACCACCCGGCTCGCCGACGGCAACCTCCTGGCCAACGGAGCCACCGATCCGCTGCGCGCCGCGGAACTGCTCCGCGGCGCCGTCGCGGTCGCGTACGAGGGGCAGGAACGGCTCGGCGGCACCGACGTGCGGCACTACAGCGGTACGGCGGCGCTCGCCGCGGCCGCGCGCGCGGCGGCACGGGCCCGCGGAGGGTCGGCCGGGGAGCTGGCCGCGGCGGCCGAGGGGTTCGGGACGGACGTGTTCACCTTCGACGCCTGGTTCGACCGGGAGGGCCGCCTGCGGAAGGTGCGGCACCGTTTCCCGGACGTGTCCGTGACGTCCACCACGACGCTGTTCGACTTCGGCGTCCCGGTGACGGTGCGGATGCCGGACCCGGCCGACATCTACACCGGGCGGATCGAAGCCGTCCCCGACGACGGCAGCGGCACCGGCGCCCGCACCGGCCACAGCACTAGCTAGTCCGTGCATTCGCCAAATGGTTCGGAAGTGCCATGCACGGCGGGGTGCTCCGTCCCTACTCTGGAAGCGCGGGCGGGTGTCGCGGGTGCCCCGCCGCTACGTGGTGTGGAGGTGATGTGGGTGCCTGTGTCCGTCTCCGGACACCTGCCGGGCAGCGCGCGCGGCCACCGCGGCTCCGCGGTCCACGACCACGTCGCGCTGGACGAGATAGAGCTGTGCTGCGAGTTGATGATCGCGGCCTCCACGGCGACGACGGAGCGGCTGAGCGCCGCGCGGATCGACGAGGTGCTGCGTGTACGGCGCCGGGCGCCGGGGGAGGGCGACGCGCGGGGCGACCGCGTACCCGCCGCCCACGTGCCGTGCCAGCGCCGACGCGGCTAGGACCCGTCCGGAGCTGCTAGGACCCGTCCGGCGGAGCGGCGGACGCCGGGGGCCCGCGGGGCGATCAGGTGCGCAGCAGGCGGGCGATGGCGGCGGTGGCCTCCTCGACCTTGGCGTCCATCTCCGCCCCGCCGTCCTGCGCGGCGTGCGCGACGCAGTGCCGCAGGTGCTCCTCCAGCAGCCGTAGCGCGAAGGACTGCAGCGCCTTGGTGGACGCGGAGACCTGGGTGAGTATGTCGATGCAGTACACGTCCTCGTCGACCATCCGCTGGAGGCCGCGGATCTGCCCCTCGATGCGGCGCAGCCGGCGCAGGTGGGCGTCCTTGTCCTTGGTGTAGCCGTGCTCTCCGGTGGCGGAGTGGGCGGAGCAGGCGTCGGGCGCCTCGGCGCCGGTGCCGGTGGCGGCGGTGGGGTCGGCGGTCGTCATCGGTCCTCCCGGGTGGACGAAAGGGGCACCCGTGCGGGCATATACCCCCTCTGGGTATATGGTAGCCGATTGTCCGATCCCGCTGCCGGTGCTCTCCCCCCGATCGGCGACACTGGTGGACGCCACGACGCCGTGGCTGGATGATGCGCCCAGGTGAGTGGGCCCGGAAGAGCGCCGTCCGCACGCAGGGCGGATGGGCGAAACTCCGGACGCGCTCACCTAGCATCGATCGAGTCCGTAATCGTTCACACCGAGGACACCCAGTGCGCTTTCGTCTGACCCCCAGGGAGACGAGCTTCTACGACATGTTCGCCGCGTCGGCGGACAACATCGTGACCGGCTCGAAGCTCCTGATGGAACTGCTCGGGGCGGAGTCGTCCGCACGTTCCGAGATCGCCGAACGGATGCGGGCCGCGGAGCACGCCGGGGACGACGCGACGCACGCGATCTTCCACCAGCTGAACTCCTCCTTCATCACGCCCTTCGACCGCGAGGACATCTACAAGCTGGCCTCGTCGCTCGACGACATCATGGACTTCATGGAGGAGGCCGTCGACCTGGTGGTCCTCTACCAGATCGAGGAGCTCCCGAAGGGCGTCGAGCAGCAGATCGAGGTGCTGGCGCGCGCCGCCGAGCTCACCGCCGAGGCCATGCCGCACCTGCGGACCATGGACCACCTCACCGAGTACTGGATCGAGGTCAACCGGCTGGAGAACCAGGCCGACCAGATCCACCGCAAGCTGCTCGCCCACCTCTTCAACGGCAAGTACGACGCCATGGAGGTCATGAAGCTCAAGCAGATCGTGGACGTGCTGGAGGAGGCCGCGGACGCCTTCGAGCACGTGGCCAACACGGTCGAGACCATCGCGGTCAAGGAGTCCTGACCGGCCGTGGACACGTTCGCCCTCGTCGTGACCATAGGCGTCGCGTTCTTCTTCACCTACACCAACGGCTTCCACGACTCGGCGAACGCGATCGCGACGTCCGTCTCGACACGAGCCCTCACCCCCCGGGCGGCCCTGCTGATGGCCGCCGTGATGAACCTCGCCGGCGCGTTCATGGGCAGCGGCGTCGCCAAGACGGTCAGCGAGGGCGTCATCGAGACGCCCGGCGGCGACTCCACCGGCGGCTCCGGCGGCGGGATGGCCATCCTGTTCGCCGCGCTGGTCGGCGCCATCACCTGGAACATGATCACCTGGTACTTCGGGCTGCCGTCGTCCTCCAGCCACGCGCTGTTCGGCGGCCTCGTCGGCGCGGCCCTGGCCGGCGGCATCGCCGTCTACTGGTCCGGGGTCGTCGAGAAGATCGTCATCCCGATGTTCCTCTCGCCCCTGGTCGGCATGCTGCTCGGCTACCTGGTGATGCTCGGCCTGATGTGGGCGTTCCGCCGGGCCAACCCGAGCAGGGCGAAGCGCGGCTTCCGTATCGCGCAGACCGTCTCGGCGGCGGCCATGGCGCTGGGCCACGGCATTCAGGACGCGCAGAAGACCATGGGTGTCGTGGTGATGGCGCTCACCATCGCCGACGTCCAGGACCACAACGGCATCCCGCTCTGGGTCAAGATCGCCAGCGCGGGCATGCTGTCGCTGGGCACGTACGCGGGCGGCTGGCGCATCATGCGGACGCTGGGACGCCGGATCATAGAGCTGGACCCGCCGCAGGGCTTCGCGGCCGAGACGACGGCGTCCTCGGTGATGTACACCGCGTCCTACCTCTTCCACGCGCCGATCTCGACGACGCACGTGACCACGTCGGCGATCATGGGCGTGGGCGCGACGAAGCGGTTCTCCGCGGTGCGGTGGGGGGTGGCGAAGAACATCGTGATGGGCTGGTTCGTCACCATGCCGGCCGCGGCGGGGGTCGCCGCGCTGTGCTACGGCGCCCTCGTGCTGGTCACCGGCTGACGCCGTCCCGGGCGGAGCCCCCGCGGACGGGCGGGACCGGAGCGAGGGGACACGACGAGAGGGCGGGGCCGGGGAGGACTCCCCGGCCCCGCCCGTGCGTGGCGAGCGGTGGCACCGCCATGCAGCACCGCGCGGCCACCCTCCACGGCGGCACCTGCTCGGGGTGATGCCGCCGACGGGAGGCTTTCCGGCCCGTGGCCGGGCGCCGTCAGCCGAAGCGGCCCGAGATGTAGTCCTCGGTGGCCTGGACCGTCGGGTTGGAGAAGATGCGCTCCGTGTCGTCGACCTCCACGAGCCTGCCCGGCTGGCCGACCGCCGCGAGGTTGAAGAACGCGGTGCGGTCGGAGACGCGTGCGGCCTGCTGCATGTTGTGGGTGACGATGACGATCGTGTACTGCGACTTCAGTTCGCCGACCAGGTCCTCGATGGCGAGGGTGGAGATCGGGTCGAGTGCCGAGCAGGGCTCGTCCATCAGCAGCACCTGCGGCTCGACGGCGATGGCGCGGGCGATGCACAGGCGCTGCTGCTGGCCGCCGGACAGCCCGGAACCGGGCTTGTTCAGCCGGTCCTTGACCTCGTTCCAGAGGTTGGCGCCCTTGAGCGACTTCTCCACGACGCCGTCCAGTTCGGACTTCTTGAACCTGCCGTTCAGCCGAAGGCCGGCGGCGACGTTGTCGTAGATGGACATGGTCGGGAACGGGTTGGGCCGCTGGAAGACCATGCCGATGGTGCGGCGGACGGACACCGGGTCGACGCCGGAGCCGTAGAGGTCCTCGCCGTCGAGGGTGACCTTGCCCTCGACGCGTCCGCCGGGGGTGACCTCGTGCATGCGGTTGAGGGTGCGCAGGAAGGTCGACTTGCCGCAGCCGGAGGGGCCGATGAAGGCGGTCACGGCGCGGGGTTCGACGCTCAGGGAGATGTCGTCGATGGCACGGTGCGAGCCGTAGAAGGCGGAGAGGCCGCTGACGTCGATGCGCTTGGCCATGAGGGGTCTCTTTCTCGGGTCGCCGGGGGTGGAGCCCCGGGGAGGTCCAGGTGGTGGGGGAGGGCCGGCGTCAGTGGCCGGCCTTGGGCGCCTTCCAGCGCGCGATGGCGCGGGCCACGAGGTTGAGCGCCATGACGAAGGCGATCAGCAGCAGGGCCGCCGCCCAGGCACGGTCGTAGGAGGCCTCGTTGCCGAGCGACCACTGCCGGTAGACGTAGTAGGGCAGGGACGACTGCGGGCCCTCGAACGGGTTGCCGTTGATGGAGTTGGCGCCGAAGACGAGCAGCAGGATCGGCGCGGTCTCGCCCGCGACGCGGGCGACGGCGAGCATGACGCCCGTGGTGATGCCGCCGATGGCGGTCGGGATGACCACCTTGACGATCGTCAGCCATTTGGGGACGCCGAGTGCCAGTGACGCCTCGCGCAGCTCGTTCGGGACGAGTTTGAGCATCTCCTCGGTGGAGCGGACGACGATCGGCAGCATCAGGATCGTCAGGGCGAGCGCGCCGGCGAAGCCGGAGTAGCCGAAGCCCAGGATCAGGATCCAGAACGACAGGATGAACAGGCCCGCGACGATCGACGGGATGCCGGTCATGACGTCGACGAAGAAGGTGACGGCCTTGGCCAGCCGTCCCTTGCCGTACTCGACGAGGTAGATCGCGGTGAGCATGCCGATCGGCGTGGCCATCAGCACGGTCAGGCCGATCTGCTCCAGCGTGCCGAGCAGTGCGTGGTAGGCGCCGCCGCCCGGCTCGAGGGTGATGATGCCCTGCATGGAGTGGGTGAGGAAGTAGCCGTCCAGCACCTTGGAGCCGCGGAAGACCGTCTCCCACAGCAGGGACACCAGCGGCAGCAGGGCGATGAGGAAGCAGACCCAGACCAGGCTGGTCGCCAGCCGGTCGCGGGCCTGCCGGGCGCCCTCCACCTTGGAGGTCAGCGCGTACGTCGCGGCGATGAAGACGACCGCGGCGATCAGTCCCCACTGGATGCGGCTCTGGAGGCCGAGGGCCAGGCCCGCTCCGGCTCCGGCCGCGGCGGAGCCGGCGGCGAGGGCGGCGGGCGCCCAGCGGGGGAGCCGCGGGCGGCGCAGCGTCGTGGGCTGCACCGACGGCTCGGCGGGCGGCGGGACGTTCGTGGTGGTGGCGTTGCTCATGCGTTGGCCCCCGAGTACTCCTTGCGGCGGGCGATGATCAGACGGGCCAGGCCGTTCACCAGCAGGGTGATGACGAACAGCACCAGCCCGGAGGCGATGAGCGCCTCGCGGCCGACGCCCGTGGGCGAGGCCTCCTCGAAGGAGGCGGCGATGTTCTGCGCGAACGTGCCGCCGCCGGGGTTGAGCAGGCTCGCCCGGATGTCGAAGCTCGGGGAGAGGATCAGCGCGACGGCCATCGTCTCGCCCAGCGCGCGGCCGAGGCCGAGCATGGAGGCGCTGATCACACCGGAGCGGCCGAACGGCAGGACGGCGGTGCGGACGACCTCCCAGCGGGTGGCGCCCAGCGCCAGCGCCGCCTCCTCGTGCATCTTCGGCGACTGCCGGAAGACCTCGCGGGAGACGTTGGTGACGATCGGAATGATCATGATCGCCAGCAGGATGCCCGCGGCGAAGAGCGTGCGGGGGGCGCCCCCGGAGTACTGGAAGATCCCCGTCCAGCCGAAGTAGTCGTCGAGCCAGAGGTAGAGGCCCTCCAGGTGCGGCACCAGGAAGAGGAAGCCCCACAGGCCGTACACCACGGAGGGGACGGCGGCGAGCAGGTCGACGACGTACGCGACGGGGGCGGCGAGCCGGCGCGGCGCGTAGTGCGAGATGAAGAGCGCGATGCCGACGGAGACCGGCACGGCGAGGACCAGCGCGATGAGGGACGTGACGATTGTGCCGTACGCGAGGACCGCGATGCCGAAGACCGGCGGTTCCGCGTTGACGTTCCACTCGAAGGTGGTGAGGAAGTTCCCCTCGTTGGCTTCGAGCGCGACGACGGCCTGCACGCTGAGGAACACGGCGATCGAGGCCATGATGAGCAGCAGCGTGATCCCGGAGCCCCGGGCGAGGCCGCTGAATATGCGGTCACCGGGACGGGGGCGGCCCTTGCGCAGGCCGGCGTCCGCGGCGGGCGCGGACGCGGTGTCCGGCCGGGGTGGGGATGTGGTGGACGGTGAGTCGAGAGTCATGGGTTCGTCTCCGGTCTGGTGGGGAGTCCCTGCGCGTGGCGGGGGATCTCCCGGGCGGCGGTGCACCGGATGGGGCGCGGCCGGAGCGGGTGCGGGGGAGCGGCGCGACGGCCGCTCCCCCCCGTTGTCACTCCACTCACTCCGGACCGGCGCGCGTGCTTCGGTTGCGGTCGGTCGGCCGGCTCGCGGGCCGGACGCGTCAGGAGAGGCCGTCGACGGTCTCCCGGACCTTGGTGATGATCTCCTCGGGCATCGGCGCGTAGTCGATGTCGGTGATGGCCTTCTGGCCGTCCTCGCTCGCCATGTAGTTCAGGAAGGACTTGGTCGCGGCGAGGGTGGCCTTGTCGTTGCCCTTGTCGCAGGCGATCTCGTAGGTCACCAGCACCATCGGGTACGCGCCCTCGGCCTTGGTGGTGTAGTCGAGCTCCAGGGCGAGGTCCTTGCCCTGGCCCACGATCTCGGCCTCGGCGATGGCCTTCGAGGCGTTCGCGGTGGTGGCCTGGACGGGCTCTCCGGCGCCGGTGTCGAGGGCCACGGCCGGGATCTCGTTGCCGGTGGCGTACGACAGCTCGAAGTAGCCGATGGCGCCCTCGTTCTGCTTCACGTTGGTCGCGATGCCGGACGAACCGTCCGCGGACTGGCCGCCCTTGGCGGCCCACTGCTTGGCCGGCTCGTACGTCCAGGCGTCCGGCGCGGCGGTGTTGAGGTACTTGGTGAAGTTGTCGGTGGTGCCGGAGTCGTCCGAGCGGTGGAACGCCTGGATCTTGGTGGACGGCAGGTCGGCGTCCGGGTTCAGCTTCTTGATCGCCGAGTCGTCCCACTGGGTGATCTTCGAGTCGAAGATCTTGGCGATGGTCTCGGCGTCCAGGACCAGGTTCTCGACGCCCGGCAGGTTGTAGCCGACCGCGATCGGGCCGCCGACCATCGGCAGGTCGATCGCCTGGCCGCCCTTGCAGATCTTCTGCGACTGCTTGATCTCCTCCGGCTCCAGGGCGGAGTCGGAGCCGGCGAAGGCGGTGGTGCCCTGGAGGAACTCCTGGATGCCCGCGCCGGAGCCGGTCGGCTTGTAGTTGACCTTCGTCTCGGCGCAGGCGGACTGGTAGTTCTTGATCCAGACGTCCATGGCGTTGGCCTGCGCGCTGGAACCCGAGGCCAGCAGGTTGCCCTTGCCCTCGCACGCGATGTCGCCGACAGGCTGGGCGTTCTGCCCCTGCTGACCGGACTGGGTGTCCGTGCCGCAGGCCGTCAGGACCAGGGCACCGGAGACGGCGACCGCGCCGGCGGCGAGGGACCGGAGCCGGTTCGTGCGCTGAAGCTTCACTGTCGGATCTTCCTTCCCAGGTGCTCGCCGGTGGGGTCGGGCAAGCGGAGTGGTTTCTGAGTGCGTCCGGCTGTTCAGCCGACTGTTCAGCCGGTGCGGGCGGACCGCGTGGTGCGGCACGGCGTCGCGCCGGCTTCGATGCCGAAGTTAGGCAGAGCAGGTGAAGCCGCCGACGGGCGAGAGTGAACGACAGGTGAACCTCGCCCGTCGGCGTGGTGGCTCTCGTGATCCCGCCGAGACCTGGCGTCCGTGCGGCCGGGTTCCGGCGACGGAGGGTGCCCGGCGTGGGCCTCTGCGTCCCCGCGGTCCGTCGCCGCGGTCTGTCGGTCCGGGGCTCCGCGTGGGACGATCCGCACACCCGTACATCCGTACGGCCCCTCCGGGCGTCGTACCGTGCGGCAGGCGAATCTTGAGGCGAGGGGGGACCGTGCCGGAGCGGAGACCGGAACGGCATCCCGACGCGCGCGGGCGCGCGTCGGACGGCGGCGGACGCGGGACCGACGGCGGACGCGGGACGGACGGCGGGCTGGGGCGGCGTACGACGCTGGCGGTGGCGTGCGTGCTGGCGGTGCTCGGCGGGCCGGCCACCGTCGGCGCCGCCTACGCGGCACCGGCGAGCCCGGTGGCGGCGCGCCAGACGGCGGCCGCTGCGGACGCGCCGACTCCCCAGCCCTCGCCGGGAGTTCCTCCCACCCCGCATCAACCCGGCGGCGGGAGCGGCGACTCGGCCGACGCCCCCGGCGGACCGGGCGGCGGGACGAGCGGCGGCGCCGGCGACGACCACTGGTCCCCCGCGACGCCCACCCCCGAGACGGCCGGCAGCGACCCCGACGCCCCCGCCGGCGACACGGCGGACGACGCACCCGGCGGTGACCCCGGTGCCGACGGGAACGGCACGGCCGACGGCGGTGAGGAGTCACTGGCAGACCTGCGCAAGCGCATCCAGCGCCTGCACGACCGTGCCGGCTCGGCCACCGACGCGTTCAACGCCGCGGAGACGAAGGCCGAGAAGCAGCGCGAGAAGATCGACGACCTCGAACGCCGCGTCGCCTCGACGAAGCGGCAGCTGGCGAAGCTGACGAAGCAGGCCGGCGCCCTCGCCCGCGCCCAGTACCGTGGCGGTGGACTGCCCGCCACCGCCCGGCTCGTGCTCTCCGAGGACCCGGAGTCCTTCCTCCGCGACGCCGGGCTCGCCCGCCAGGGCCACCATGCGGCCACGTCCCTGGTCACCTCGCTCACTGACACCGAGGACCGCCTCGAGGGCTACACCCGCGACGCCAAGGAGCGCTACCGGGACCTCGAACGCAACCGCGAGCGGAAGGCCGCCGGGAAGAAGCGCGTCGAGAAGCAGCTGAAGAAGGCCGAACGTCTGGAGTCCCGGCTCGCCGCCGACCAGCGCGAGCAGCTGCGTGAGCTCGAACGCCAGGCCGCGTACGCGCGCCAACTGCGGTGGCTGCGCACCGGCGTGCTGGAGGAGATCGACGGCAAGGCCTCCGCCCAGGGGAAGAAGGCCCTCGCCTACGCCACCGCCCAGACGGGCAAGGACTACGAGTGGGGCGCCGAGGGGCCGACGACGTACGACTGCTCCGGCCTCACCATGCGCGCCTGGGAGGCGGCGGGCGTGACCATCCCCCGCACCTCGCAGGAACAGTGGCGGCGGCTGCCGCGCGTGGACGTGGAGGACATGCGCCCCGGCGACCTGATCGTCTACAAGTCCGACGCCAGCCACGTCGGCATGTACCTCGGCGACGGCGTGATGGTGCACGCGCCGCGCACCGGGCGGCAGATCACCGTCGAGGGTGCCGGCTCGTACCCGATCCTGGGCGTGGTACGTCCCGACAAGTGACGCCGTGCGCCGAAACGTCCGGCCGGTGCCGTACGCCTGCACCGTGACATGTGGCATATGGCATTGGCATGTTGACGATCAGGCATTCCGTACCGGCGTCCGGGGGCGCTAAGGTCGCCACGGCGTCCGCGACCACGGGCGCCGCGCCCTCGGGGGGAGGGAAGGGAAGCTTCGAACATGCCGGCACCCGTGCAGCGGGACGACACGACGGCCGGGCCCATCGCGGCCATTCCGTCACAGGGCGGGCCCGCTCCCGGTCCTACGGACCGAGAAGGGCCCGAGGGCCGTCGCGGCCCGGAGGGCCCCGGGGGAGGGTCCGACAGCGCGCTGATGCTCCTCGTCATCGAGGACGACCCGGCGAGCGCCCTCAGCGTGCCCGCGCTGCTGGACGGGCGCCCCATCCGCACCCGCACCGCCCGCAACCTCACCGAGGCCGAACGCCTCCTCACCGACGACGTCCAGTGCATCCTGCTCGACCTGGAGCTGCCCCTCGTCGCCCCCGACGCCACGGGTGACGGCGACGAGGAGGGCGGCGCCGCGGGCGGCGACGAGCTGGACACCCTGCGGCGCGTGCTGCGGCTCGCGCCGCGGCACGCGGTGGTCGCCCTCACCGACGGCGCCGACGCCGAACGGGCGGCGGCCGCCGTACGGGTCGGGGCGCAGGACTACCTCTTCCGCGACGAGCTGGACGGAAGGCTGCTCGGCCGCGCCGTGCGCTACGCCGTGGAGCGCAAGCGCGCCGACCTGGCACAGCGGCAGCTCACCGAGTCCCGGATCCGGGCGGAGGAGAACGCCCGGCTCGAACGCGGCCTGCTGCCGACACCGCTGCTCGACGGCAGCGACCTGCGGTTCGCCGCCCGCTACCGGCCCGGCCGCTCCCGCGCCCTGCTCGGCGGCGACTTCTACGACACCGTCCGCACCGCCGACGGCACCGTGCACGCGATGATCGGTGACGTGTGCGGCCACGGACCCGACGAGGCAGCGCTCGGCGTCGAACTGCGCATCGCCTGGCGTGCGCTGACCTTCGCCGGCCTCTGCGGCGACCAGCTTCTCGGCACGCTCCAGAAGGTGCTGGAGCACGAGCGGGCCAGCGACGAGGTCTTCGCCACGCTGTGCACCGTCGACATCGCGCCGGACGGGCGGCGGGCCGGGGTGTGCCTGGCCGGGCACCCGTCGCCGCTGATCATCGCGGGCGGCGGCTCGGCGCCGCGATTGCTGCCCTACGACGAGAGCGGCCCCGCGCTGGGCCTGCTGACGCAGGCGCGCTGGCCGCGCCGGCAGGTGGAGCTGGGCGGCCGGTGGTCGCTGATGATGTACACCGACGGGCTCATCGAGGGCCACGTCGGCCCGGGGCGCCCCCGGCTGGGCCAGGAGGGCATGATCGACATCGTGGCCCGGCGGCTCGCGACGGGTGAGCGTGGAGAGGCGCTCCTGGACGGCACGCTGGGCGAGGTCCACGACCTCAACGGCGGGGAGCTGACCGACGACGTGGCGGTCCTGCTGCTGGACCGGGGCTGACCTTCCTGCGGCGGCGTTCCTCCCGGGGCGCGAAGCCTCCGGGCGTCCGGCGGTCTCAGCGTCCGCCGTTGAAGGGCCCGTACGGCCCGTCGCTGCTGCTGCCGCCGCGGCGCTTCGGTCCGCCGCCACCGCCCATGACCTGCTTGAGCGCCGGGCGGACGTCGACGAGGTACACGATGCTCGCGATCAGGCCGATGATCTTCAGAATCCAGAGGCCCACGCCGAGGAACGGCAGGTTCACCACGACCGCCAGACCCAGGATGATCAGCCAGAAGCCCTTGGTCTTCTTGTCCGTCGCCCGGTAGGCGTCCTCGCGGCGCAGCATGGCGTCGATGAACGCGAACACGGCGAAGCAGAGCAACGCCAGCATGATCACCAGCATCACGGTGTTGAAGCCCTCGATCAGCATCTGTGTCACGTCCTGTTCGTTCTGCGGTCGCCGCGGCGGACGCGGCGGGTGCCGTCACCGCCCGGGAGCCGTGGATCGGCCCCCGACTGGTCACGCTACCCGTACAACGGGCCGGGCACGCGTTCTGTGCCCGGCCCGCGGCCGGGGGTCAGGAGCCCGACTTCGGCGTGGACCCGCCGGTGGAGCCCTTGCCGCCGGCCTTGGCGTTGCCGTTCGCGCTCTTCGCGGCGGTGTTCTTCGCGGCGGTGCTCTTCGGGGCCGCCGCCTTGGCGCTGGTGGAGCGGGCCGTGGTGCCGGCGGCCGCGCCCTGGCTGCCGGAGCCGTTCGCGCTCTTGGCGGCGCCGGAGCCGTTGGCGCTCTTCGCGCCGTTGCTGCTCCCGGTCCCGGTCCCGGCCCTGGTGGCGGTCCCGGCGCCGGTGCCGGTCCTGGTGCCCGCCCGGGCGGAGGAGGAGCCGTTGCGCGGCTGCTTCGGCGGCTGTGCCACGCGGACCGACTCCCGCTCCACGGTGATCTCGGGCCTGTCGCCGTCGCCGCGCCAGGTCTGCACCGCGCCGCGGCCCCGCTCGGCCAGGTCGCCGTAGGCCTCGCGCGCCTTCACCGCGTACTCGGCGGCGTACCCCAGGCCCTGCATCGCCAGCGACTGCGCCTGTTCGCGCAGCTTCTTGATGTCGGTGTCGATGCTGCCCAGCGCCTCGTTCATCCGGACCTGCGTCTCCTTCGCGCGGTCGGTGACCTTGGCCTGGACCTCCTTCGGGTCCGTCGCCCGTACGGCGGCGATCGCCCCCGGCGCCTCCTCGCGGATCTTGTCGAGGACGCCCGCTGCGAAGTACAGCGGGGTCGGGTCGGTGAGCGTCTTGCGGATGTCGTCGTTCAGCGGCATGAGGAATCCCTTCCGGGACGTATCGGCGGTCATGGCTCGGGTTTCCGTCAGGCTTCCGTCTCCCGCGGCGGCTGCGCCGTCCGGCTCGAAGACGCCTGCCCGGGGTCGTCGAGGTGCCCGTTCTCCTTGCGGAACGAGGCGTAGATCTGGAGCAGCGCCTGCTTCTGCTGCTCGTTGATCGACGGGTCCGCGAGTATCGCGGCGCCGACCGAGACCTCGTCACGGGCCTCGTCCACGTCGCGTTCCTCGAGAATCCCGGCCTGCACGTACAGCGTCTCGGCGGAGATGCGGAGCGCCTTGGCGATCTGCTGGAGGATCTCCGCGCTCGGCTTGCGCAGGCCGCGCTCGATCTGGCTCAGGTACGGGTTCGACACCCCTGCGGCCTCGGCGAGCTGCCGCAGCGAGAGCTGCGCGCTGCGGCGCTGCTCCCGCAGGAACTCACCGAGATTGCCGACATGCAGGGAAGCCATGACCCCAGCGTGCACCGCCTTGCTAACTTTTGCAAGCAAGCCGCTTGCAGGTGTGTCGCCACCGGCGGAAACCGATGGCGCGGCCGCGCCGGAGGGTGGTTGACTCCTCCGCCATGACCGGACTCAACGACCCTGCGTTCTTCGACCGCTACGCCCACGAGTACGACGTGGCCGACGCCTACGAGCCGACGCCGACCGTGGAATTCCTGGCAGAGCTGGTCCCCGAGGGCGGGCGTGTCCTCGAGCTGGCGATCGGGACCGGCCGGGTCGCCGTCCCGCTGGCCGCCCGCGGAATCTCCGTCGAAGGCATCGACGGCTCGACCGGCATGGTCGAGCAGATGCGCGCGAAGCCCGGCGGCGCGGACATCCCCGTGACCATCGGCGACATGGCGGACGTGGCGGCGACCGGCCCCTTCCAGCTCTCCTACCTGGTCTTCAACACCCTGTTCAACCTGCCCAGCCAGGCCCGGCAGGTCGGCTGCTTCCGCAACGTCGCCGACGTCCTCGCGCCGGGCGGACTGTTCGTCGTGGAGTGCTTCATCCAGGACCTGACCGAGTTCGACCGCCATCAGCGGGTCGCCACCCGTGCGCTCTCCGAGGACGCGGTCAAGATGGAGTTCCTGCTCCACGACCCCGTCGAGCAGGCCGTCACCTTCCAGCGCGTGACCTTCGACGCCCAGGGCACCACGCTGCGTCCGCTGCGCCTGCGCTACTGCTGGCCGAGCGAGCTGGACCTGATGGCGCAGCTCGCCGGCATGCGTCTGCGCGAGCGCTGGACCGACTGGGACCGCACCCCCTTCACCGCCGCCAGCCGCCGCCACGTCTCCGTCTACGAGAAGCCCTGACCCCACCGGAGGAGCCGGAGAACGCGACACCGTGCGGCAGGGGAAGCCTTCGGTTACAGTTGTTGCAGATATCGGATCGGTGGAGGAGGCGTTCATGCCCCGGACGAGCACCCTGACCCAGGCTGCACGCATCGAACCCGACCCGTCCTTGCGCGAGGCGCTGGAACGGGTGGCCGAGAGGCGGGCCCGGGAAGCCGACGCGGTGGTCCGCTACGCCGACGGCACGGAGCTGCGCGTGCCGTCACCGCTGCTCGAGGTGCTGAGGGCGGCAGCGGGGGAACTCTCCCAGGGGCATGCGGTGACCATACTGGCCACCGAGACCGAGCTCACACCGGCCGAGGCGGCCGCCCTCCTCGGCTTGTCCCGGCCGTTCGTCGTCCGCCTTTTCGACGAGGGCGCCATCCCGAGCACGCACCTGCCCGGCAGCCGCCACCGTGTCGTGCGACTCGACGACGTGCTCGCCTTCGCAGAGCGGCGCCGACGCCGCCAAGAGGGACGTCGGCGCATCTCCGACGTGGTCGAGGACACGGACCTCCCGTACTGAGGCCGGAGGGGGAGCAGGCATGGGGCGCGTCTTCGTCGACACCAACGTTCTGTTTCCGTTCTCGCTCATGGACCTGATGCTTGCGCTGACGGAGGACGCGGTGCATCAGGTCGTGTGGACGGAACGGCTTCTCGACGAGTGGGAGCGCGTCATCGTGCGTGAGCAGCAACGCAGCCCGGATGCGGCCCGAGCCATCACACGAGCCATCCGGACGTTCTTCGACGACTGCCGGATCCCGGAGGAGCAGTACCTGCACCTCGTGGACACCGTGCGGGGGCCGGATCCGGACGACCGGCATCACCTTGCGGCGGCCATCGCGGCGGATGCCCAGGCTGTCGTCACCTGGAACCTGCAGGACTTCCCGCCCCAGCCGTGGATCGACCGGAGGGTCCGAGTGGTCGACCCCGACACCTCCCTCTGCGGGCTGTTCGACATGGTGCCCGCAGAGGTCGTGGCCACGGTGAAGCGCCTGGCGGCCGAGAAACGACGCCCGCCGATGACCGCGATCGAACTGGGGGAGCGCTTCGCCAAGGCGGGGGTGCTGCGCTTCGCCGCACGGCTCGAAGAGGGGCTGAACGTCCACTGAGCGAACGTAGCCCGCGTGGGGCCACGTGGAACCCTCACCGGCGGGTGGGCGTCGGTGCAGGGGCAGGGTGAGCACATCCGGCTGTGGAGGGGACGGGGCATGGTGGGCGCGGCGGAGCGGTGGCTGTACGTGGTGCGGCACGGGGAGGCGGACGCCGAGGGCGGGCTGACGGAGCGGGGGCGGCGGCAGGCGCGGGCCCTGGGGGAGCGGCTGCGCGGGGTGCCCCTGGCCGCCGTCCACCACGGCCCGCTCCCGCGCGCCGCCGAGACGGCGCGGCTGGCGGCCGAGCGGCTGGACGGCGTACCGGTGCACGTAGCGGAGGCGGCCGGGGACTACGTGCCGCACACTCCGGAGCGGGAGGAACTGCCCCCCGAGGCGGCGGACTTCCTGCTGGACTTCGTGCACCGCTTCCCCGTGGAGGAGCGGCGTCGCGGGCCGGCGCTCGCCGCGGAGGCGGAGGCGCGGTTCACCGGCCCGGTGGAGGGTGGGGAGCCGCGGCACGAGCTGCTGGTGACGCACAACTTCCTCCTCGGGCGGCTGGTGTCCGCCGCGATGTACGCCCCGCCGTGGCGGTGGCTCGCCGTCAACGGCTGCAACTGCGCGCTGACCGTCATCCGGTACGTGCCGGGGCGTCCGCCGTATCTGGTGGTGCACAACGACATGGCGCACCTCCCCGACGAGCTGCGGTGGACCGGTGTGCCGGAGGACCACCGGATCGGCGGGCGGGCGGGTTGACCTTGCCCTTGGGGGAGGCCGCAGCGTCGTCTCCGCCGGGCGAGGCGCTCGGCACGACGAGGAGGCGCGGGAGGCGACGGGCATGGGGCTGCTGACCATCGGGGCGTTCGCGAAGGCGTCACGGCTGTCGCCGAAGGCGCTCCGCCTGTACGACGAGCTGGGCCTGCTGGCACCGGCGCGCGTCGACCCGGACTCCGGCTACCGGTACTACGTGCCGGAGCAGCTGGAGCGCGCCCGGCTGGTGGCCTGGCTGCGGCGGCTGGGGATGCCGCTGGCACGGATTCGCGAGGTCTGCGACCTCGCGGAGCCGGCCGGGGGGCCTGAGGCGGCCGACGACCCGGGCACGGCTCAGGCGGCGGGCGGCGACCACCCGGCGGTGCACGCCGTGCGGGCGTACTGGGCGCAGGTCGAGGCCGACACCGCCGCCCGCCGGGAGCTCGCGACCTTCCTCGTCGACCATCTGAGCCGGAAGGACGCTGCCATGAGCACACGTACCGCACCTCCGCTGGAGATCCGCTGCGCCGCGCTGTCGGACCGGGGACTCGTACGGGAGAGCAATCAGGACGTCGCCTACGCCGGCCCGCGGGTGCTGGCCGTCGCCGACGGGTTCGGCGGCGTGGGCGCCGAGGCCGGCGCCGCCGCGGTGGAGGTCTTCAGGACGCTGGAGGCGGAGCCCGCCCCGGCGGGCGCCCTGCTGAACGTGCTGGAGGACGCAGTCGAACGGGCCGGCCTGGCCGTGCACGGCGTCACCGCGGTGGAACCGTCGCCGGAGCATTCCGGTACGACGCTCACGGCGATGCTGTGGAACGGTGCCCAGCTGGCCCTGGTGCACATCGGCGACTCGCGGGCGTACCTGCTGCGCGACGGTGTCCTGAGCCGGATCACGCACGACCACACGCGGGTGCAGGCGATGGTGGACGAGGGTCGGCTCACCCCGGAGGAGGCCGCCTCGCATCCGCAGCGCGCGCTTCTCGTACGGGCGTTGAACGGAGGCGCCGGGGGTTCGCGCGGGGAGGCCGAGATGCGGCTGCGGGACGCCCGTGCCGGGGACCGCTACCTGCTCTGTTCGGACGGCCTCTCCGCGGTGGTGCCGGAGGACGAGCTGCGCCGGGCGGTCACCGCCGAGGGGGAACCGGAGGCGGTGGTGGCGGAGTTGGTCGAGCTGGCCCGCAGGCAGGGCGCCCCCGACAACGTGAGCTGCGTCGTCGCGGACGTGCGGGAGAGCGCCTGCTGACGCGGCGAACGCGCGCGACCGCCCGCCGGCGGAGAGCGTCGGCGGGCGGTCGCGGGAAGGTGCCGGGCGGCGGAGGGGTGGGCCGCCGCCGGGCACCGGGTCAGGCGGCGGCGACCAGCTTGGGGTCGGCGCCGTACTGGTTCGGCGCCGGGTTGCCGGCGGTGCAGAGGAAGACCAGCAGGACGATCGGGCCGACCAGCGGGACGAAGCTGATGAAGTACCACCAGCCGGTGCGGCCGGTGTCGTGCAGGCGGCGCACCGTCACCGCGAGGGTAGGGACCAGCACGGCCACGACGTAGACCAGGTAGAGGTACACGCCGTTCTCGCCGAGGGCGGCGAAGCCGATCGCCAGCAGGGCGACCAGGACGATCGCGTTGAACAGCGTGAACATCCAGTACTCCTTGCGGCGCGCGCGGCCGCTGAACGTGGCGTAGTTCTTCAGCACGTCGAGGTACCAGTGCATGTCGTCCCCCCAGGGAGCGTGACGGGCCCGTTCCGTTTCGGACAGGGCGCAGAAGGATGAAAGCCGTGGCCGTGGATGCCGCACGGAGTCGCCACCGGACGGTGGACGTGGCTCGATCTGCGGGCATGCGCGACCGGCCCGACAGCGCCGGACGAACCAACCACGTGGCCGAAAAGCGCTGTTGGGAGCGAGGAGAGCGTACGGGTGCCCGGGGCGGAACGGTTGACTCCGTTGCCCAGCAGTTGGTGGAACGTGATCAGTTCGTCATCGGTCCGGATGTTCCCGCCGTAACCGCCGTAACCGCCGTAACCGCTGTTCCCGTCGTTTCAGTCGTTCCGAACTTCTTACGGTCGTTCCGGGCGTAGGAGGACTTCCGGGCCGAGCGGCCGGAAGCCCGAGGCCAGGAACGCCCACCGAATCTCTGACTCAGGTCACTGGCCGCCGGCCCGCGTAGAGTCGCCCGGGTTCAGGTCCGGCGACGGTGGGAGGGCACGGGTGGTCATCGCGGAGGAGCGGGAGTTCGACGCGGACGAGATGTACGCGCTGTACGACTCCGTCGGCTGGGAGGGGTACACGGCGGACGCCGGGAAGCTGTGCCGCGGGCTGCGCAACTCCCACCTCGTGCTCACCGCCCGGGACGAGGCGGGCGTCCTGCTGGGGCTGGCGCGCACGGTGTCCGACGACGAGCACGTCGTCTACGTGCAGGACGTGCTGGTACGGCCGCAGGCGCAACGGCGGGGCATCGGCCGGGCGTTGCTCGACCGGCTGCGGGAGCGCTACGCGCACTGCCGCTTCTTCCTCCTCTCGACCGACCACCCGTCGACGCCCGAGGGCGAGCGGAACCACGCGTTCTACCGCAGCATGGGCTTCCTGAGCCTCGCCGAGAAGCAGATGAGCGGCTTCGGCCTGCCGAGGAACCACGGCGAGCAGCGCGCGACGGACGGGAACGCGCCGTAGGTTGGCCGCATGGTGACGACGGCGGGTGAGGCGTTCCTGCGCGGCTTCCACGCGGAGCGGCCGGGGGTGACGGGTGACGCGTTCGGGCACGGACGGTCGGCCGACGGGCGGACCGGCTACGAGGCGCTGCGCGACCGGGTCGCGGGCTGCCGCCGGGTGCTGGACCTCGGCTGCGGTGACGGGGTGCTGCTGCGCCTCCTGGCAGTCGGCGACGACGGCCGGCGTGCGGAGACCGTCGCGGGCGTGGACCTGTCGCCGGAGGCGCTGGCGCTGGCCCGGCGGCGGCCGGAGCTGGCACGTGCCGTGCTGGTGGAGGGCCGTGCACAGCAACTCCCCTTCGCGGCGGGGGCGTTCGACGCGTGCGTGTCCCACATGGCGCTGATGCTGATGGACGACGTCGAGCGGGTGGCCGCGGAAGCGGCGCGGGTGCTCGCACCGGGCGGGCTGTTCGCCTGCGTACTGGGCGGCGGCGCCGCGGGCGGCGAGGCGTACGAGGCGTTCCTCCGGCTGCTGCGTCCGGTGCTGGCCGCCGTCCCCGAGGAGCGGCGCATGCCGCCGCTGGGCGACCGGCGGGTACGCAGCCGCGACGGGCTGGACGCGGTGCTCGGCCCGGCCGGGTTCGGCCCGGTGGAGTGGGAGACGCTGCGGATCGACCTCGGTGGCTCGCCCGAAGAGGTGTGGCGGTCCGTGTCGGGGATCTACGACGTGCGGACGCTGGACGGGCCCGCGCGCGCCGGGCTGCGCGCCGCCTTCCTCGCGGAGGCGGCGGCTCTGGCGCCGCCCGGCGGCGGGCCGGTGCCCTGCGCGTTCGACGTTCACCTCGCCACGGCCCACCTCACCACCGCCCGCCTCGCCACGGCGGCCGGCCGGGGGTGAGGCCCGCGGAGGCCGGGGCGGCACCCCGCCGCCTGTCCGCCCCGCAGGGCCGGCGCGGACGGGCCGCCGGGCTCAGGCGCCGAAGCGCTTCAGCAGCTCGTCCTTCTCGAACATGCGGGCCGTCTCCACGGCCGACGGTGTCCCCGCGTGCGGGTCGGCGCCGCCGTCGAGCAGGGCCTCGACCACCTCGTCCTCACCCTTGAAGACCGCGCCGGCGAGCGGCGTCTGGCCCTTGTCGTTGACCCGGTCCGGGTCCGCGCCGCGCTCCAGCAGGGCCCGGACGGTCGCGGCGTGCCCGTGGTAGGCGGCGAGCATGACGAGCGAGTCGCCCTTGTCGTTGGTGAGGTTCGGCGGGACGCCCATGCCCACGTAGGCGCTGACGGTGCCGGTGTCCCCGTGCCGGGCCAGGTCGAAGATCTTCTGGGCGAGTTCGAGGACCTCCGGGTCGTGCGCGGGCTCGTCGCTCTCGGGCATCGGGGCGTTGGTCATCGCGTGCGTCCTCTCCTCGTGCGTGCGGGGCCGCGCAGGCGCCGGTCGGCGCGCCGGGGCGTGCCGTCTGCCGCCCACCTTACGTACGCTTGCCCGCATGGCCCCGGCTACCAGGCGCATCGTGCTCGGCGCAGCCGTCGCCGCGGTCGTGGTGCTGCTGCTGGTGTGGGACGTCGGCCGGGACGGCGTCGGCGCGGAGTCGTGGCCGCGCGCCGTGCTCGGCTGGGTGCTCATCGCCGTGGGCTGCGGCGCGCTGTGGTGGCGTCGCCGCCGGCCGGTGGCGGTCGCCCTCGTGACGCTGGTGTGCAGCGCGCTCTACTTCCCCTTCGCCGACCGCGACGTCCCGCTCCTGGTCGCGGCCTTCGCGGTGGCCCTCTTCACGGTCGCCGCCCAGGGGCACCTGGTCGCCGCGGTCACCCTCGCGGTCGTGACGATGCTGGCGATCGTGCTCTCCGAAGTGCTCGCGGAGCCCGGACAGCGGCACGTCGACGACACGTCGATCTTCCTGCTGGCCGGCTGGTTCGTCGGCCTGGTCGCCGCGGGCACCGCGTACAGCACGCGGCTGGCCTACCTGCGCGAGGCGGAGCAGCGCGCGCTGGCCGCCGAGCGGGAGAAGGACGTCCGCGCGCGGCAGTCGGCGGCCGAGGAACGGTTGCGGATCGCCCGCGAGCTGCACGACGTCCTCGGCCACAACATCTCGCTGATCAACGTGCAGTCCGCCGCCGCCCTGCACCGGTACGCCAAGCACGGGGACGCGGCGGCGCAGGACATGGTCCCCGCACTGGAGACCGTGCGGGACACCAGCCGGGAGGCGCTGCGCGAACTGCGTGCCACCCTCGGCGTGCTGCGGCAGGTCGACGACGCGGTCGCGCCGACCTCGCCCGCGGGCGCCGGTCTCGCCGGTATCGCCGAGCTGGCCGAGCGCACCGGCGGGGCGGGACTCCGGGTCCGTGCCGAACTCCCGGGGGAGGGCGCCGCGGAGGGCCTTCCGCCGGAGGTCGGACTCGCCGCGTACCGCATCGTGCAGGAGTCGCTGACCAACGTCGTCCGGCACGCGCGCGCTGCGACGGCCGAGGTGCGCGTGCGGCGTGAGGGCGACGCCCTGCTGGTCACCGTGGTGGACGACGGCGGCGGTGCGCCTCCGGGCGAGGAGGGCGGAGCGGAGGGCAGCGGGCTGGGCGGCATGGCCGAACGCGCCCGGGCGCTGGGCGGCGAGCTGACCACGGGTAACGTCACCGACGACGCCGGCACGGTCCGGGGCTTCCGGGTGGCGGCACGGCTGCCGGTGCGCGGGACCCTCGCACGCGGCCCCGCCGGGCGCGGGGACCGGGAGGGCCGGCCGGGGCGGGAGGAGAGCACGTGAACGCGGACGGAGCGGTCGCGGACGCCGTCGGTGTCCTGCTGGCCGACGACCAGACGCTCGTCCGGGCCGGTTTCCGGTCCATCCTGGACGACGAGGACGACATCCGGGTCGTCGGCGAGTCCGGTGACGGTGCGACGGCCGTGCGCGCGGCGCGCGAACTGCGCCCCGACGTGGTGCTGATGGACATCCGGATGCCCGGAACGGACGGACTGGAGGCCACCCGGGAGATCGTCGGCGACCCGCGGCTGGAGCGCGTACGCGTCGTCATCCTCACCACCTTCGACGCGGACGACTACGTCTACGGGGCGCTGCGGGCCGGGGCTTCGGGATTCCTGCTGAAGGACACCGAACCGACGGAACTGCTGCACGCGGTGCGGGTGGTCGCGCGGGGCGACGCGCTGATCGCCCCCGCCGTCACCCGCCGCCTGATCGCCGAGTTCGCCGGCCGCGTCGCACGGCCCGAACCGGGCCCCCGCCTGAACGCGCTCACCGGGCGCGAACGCGAGGTCATGGCCCTCGTCGCGGCCGGGCTGACCAACGACGAGATCGCCGCCCGCCTCGTGCTGAGCCCGGCGACGGCCAAGACGCACGTCAGCCGCGTGATGACCAAGCTGGACGTACGGGACCGCGCGCAGCTGGTGATCCTCGCCTACGAGTCGGGGCTGGTCGCCCCCGGCTGGCTGGACTGACCGCTTCCCTCTCGCGCGGCTGCGCCGGTCCGGTGCCGCAGCCGGGCGGGGAGCCCCCGGAACGACGGGCCCCTTAGGGGTCGGGGACCGGCCCGGCCCCGGGTCGGGTCGGGGGCCGGCGCAACCCCGGGGGTACACGGGAGGCGGACGCCGCAACCGGCGCGGTAGCGCAGGTCGCATCCCCGGCCCGACGCGGCCGGGGGTGCCGGACCGGCACCGTGTGGGGCGTGGATGCACAGACCCTCGACCTGGCGCGGCTGCAGTTCGCCCTGACCGCTGCCGGGCACTTCCTGTTCGTCGCCCTGACCCTCGGCCTGGCGACCGTCGTCGCCTGCGTGCAGACCGTCGCCGTGGCGTCCGGGAAGCCCGTGCACCACCGCATGGTGCGCTTCTGGGGGCAGCTCTACGTCATCAACTACGCGGTGGGGATCGTCACCGGCATCGTCATGGAGTTCCAGTTCGGCATGAACTGGAGCGGCCTCGGCCACTACGCGGGCGACGTGTTCGGCGCCTCGCTCGCGCTGGAGACGATCCTCGCGTTCTTCGTCGAGTCGACGTTCCTCGGGCTGTGGATCTTCGGCTGGGGCCGGTTCAACCGGTGGGTGCACCTCGGCACCCTCTGGGTCGTCACGCTGACCGCCTACCTGTCCGCGTACTGGATCCTGGTCACCAACGGCTTCCTCAACAACCCCGTCGGCCACCGGGAGACCCCCGACGGGCTGGTGCTGCACGACACCGCGGCCGTGCTCACCAACCCGTCCACGCTCTTCGCCTTCGGGCACATCGCCGCCGGCGCCCTGGTCACGGCCGCGTTCTTCATGGCCGGGGTGAGCGCCTACCACCTCTTCCGGCGGTCCCCGGAACACGAGGTGTTCCGCCGGTCGCTGCGCATCGGCGTGTTCCTGGGGGCGCCCGCGGTGTTCCTCACCGCCGTCACGGGCGGCGTGCAGTTCCCCTTCCTCACCGGAAACCAGCCGATGAAGATGGCCGTCTTCCGCCGCGACGAGACCGAGATCGCCCGGCTGCAGGCGGAACTGACCGCGCGCTTCGGGCCGGGCGACTACGTGCCGTCCGAGACGTGGACGCAGCTCGGGGCGACGCTGATGCTCGTCGCCTTCGCCCTGATGTTCCTGGTCGCCGGGCTCGGCGTGGTGCTGGGGGCGATCCGGTTCGTGGTGCACCGCCTGCGGGCGTGGCACGTACTGCTGATGGCGGTCGTGCCGCTGCCGTACGTCGCCATGACGGCCGGGTGGGTCTTCCGCGAGGCCGGACGCCAACCGTGGGTGATCCACGGCCTGCTGCGCACCGAGGACGCCGCCTCGCAGCTCTCCGCCGGGCAGATGCGGCTCTCCCTCGCGGTGTTCGGGGCCCTCTTCGCCCTGCTGATCGCCGGCAACGGGTACTTCCTGCTGCGCGCCGCCGGACGCGGGCCCGCCGCCGTGACCCTCGGCACGGACGACGCGGGCCCCGGGACGCCGGGCGGCGACGCCCCGGACGGGCCCCGCCCGCGCGACCGGGCGCCCGCCCCCACGTACTGACACCACGCCGACCCCGAGACGCACGTCGACCCCGAGAAGGAGGCGCAACGCCGCCATGGACGTCCTCGCCGTCGCCCTGCTGGGCCTCTTCACCGCCGGGTGGTCCGTGCTGTCCGGAGCCGACCTCGGCGTGGGCATGCTGCTGCCCCACCTGGGCCGCGACGACGACGAACGCCGCCTCGTGCTGCGCACCGTCCTCCCGTACTTCTTCGCCGACGAGGTGTGGCTGGTCGCCGCCGCCGGCGTGTTCATCGGCTGCTTCCCGGACCTGGAAGGCGCCCTGTTCCAGGGGCAGTTCGCCGTGCTGCTGGGCCTGCTCGCGGGCTGGGTGGTGCGGGACGCCGGCCTGTGGTGGCGAGGCGGCGGCACCTCGCGCGCCTGGCGGCGGTTCGCCGACGGGCTGGTGGTGGCCGGGAGCTGGGCCGTCGCCCTGTCCTGGGGCCGGCTGCTCGCCGGGTTCCTCCAGGGCGATCCGACCCGGCCCGCCGGGGGCTCGTTCGCCGTCGGCATGGCGCTCACCACCGCGGTCCTCTTCGCCGCCCACGGCCTGGCCTACGCGGGGCGCCGCCTCACCGGGCCGCCGCTGGCACGCGTCCGCGCCCTCACCGGACGGACGGCGCCGGTGCCCGCGTACGCGCTCACCGCCGTCGCCGCCGCGGCCCTGCCGCTGCTGGGCGGCGTACGGCTGCCGCTGCGGGAGTCCGCCGCCGACGGGCCGGTGCTGGGCCTGCTGGTCCCCGCGTTGCTGGCCGCCCTGCCGCTGCTGCTCGGCGCCCAGGCCTGGCTGCGTTGGGCGCTGCGCGGGCGGGTGCACGCCGCCGCCCCCGCCCCGGCGGCCCGCCACCCTGCCGCGGGCACGCCCCCTGCGGAACGGGGAGGGCCGCCGTGACCGCCGTGACCGCCGTGACCGCCGTGACCGCCGTGAAGCGGCGACGCCGCCCGACGCCCCGGACCCTCCCGCCTCCCCCGACCTGCCCCCGTACCGCGCCCGGCGCGGCCGCCGGCCGCCGGGCCCACGGCACCGGTACCTCCCGCACAGAACGGAGCTCCCGATGACCACCTCTCCGCCCGGCACGCGCCCCACGGCGCCCGCCGCCGGACACGACCCCGGCCGACGGCCCGGCATCCTCGAACGCGTCGCCGCCTTCTCGCACCGCCGCCGGTGGACCGCGCTCGCGCTGTGGGCCGCCGTGCTCATCGGGGTCCAGGCCGTGGCCGGAGTCGTCTCCAGCGACTACCGGAACGACTTCTCCCTCCCCGGCACCGAGTCCCAGCAGGCGCTGGAGACACTGCAGGACCACGGCGCCGCGCAGGGCGGCGACACCGTCCAGATCGTGCTGCACGACGAGGACGGCCTCGCCGCCCCGGGCACCGAACGCCGCGTCGAGGCCGTGCTCGACGACGTCCGCGCGCTCGACGGCGTGGCCCAGGTGCGCAGCCCCTACCAGGACCCCGGGGCGGTCTCCGACGACGGCACCCTCGCCTACGCGACGGTCACGCTCGACGGCAAGGCCGAGGAGATGCCCGTCCCCGACACGCGCCGCCTCATCGACACCGCGCAGGACGCGCAGGGCGAAGGCCTGAGCGTCGCCCTCGGCGGCGAGGCGGTGCGCGCGGCCGGCGAGGAGGGCGGCGGCGGAGCCGAGGGCGCGGGCATCCTCGGCGCGCTGGTCATCCTGGTGTTCCTGTTCGGGTCGGTCGTCGCGGCCGGACTGCCGGTGGTCACCGCGCTGTTCGCGGTGGGCAGCAGCATGGGCCTCATCGTGCTCGCCTCGCACGTCGTGACGCTCGCCGACTTCACGCCGCCGCTGATGATGCTGGTCGGCCTCGGCGTCGGGATCGACTACGCGCTGCTGGTCTTCTCCCGCTACCGCACCGAACTGCTCGCCCTCGGCGGGCGCGGGACGGAGGGCGCCGGGGGCCCGGCCGACGGTGTCGCCGGCCCGGCCGACCCGGCCGCCGTACGGGAACGCGCCACGCGGGTCGCGCTCGACGCGGCCGGCCGTACCGTCTTCTTCGCCGCCTGCACCGTCGTCATCGCCCTCCTCGGGCTCGTCGCCCTCGGCCTCGGCTCCCTCCAGGGCGTCGCCCTCGCGATGGCGCTGACCGTGCTGGTCACCATGGTCGCGTCGCTCACCCTGCTGCCCGCGCTGCTCGGCGTGTTCGGGCGCCGCATCCAGCGGAACGTGGAGCGGCGCGACGCCCGCCGGGCCGCGCGCGGGCGCGGCGACGACGGCGCCGCGTGGCGGCGCTGGGCCACCGCCGTGCAGCGGCGGCCGTGGGCCGCGCTGATGGTCGCCGTGCTCGCGCTGGGCGCCCTGGCCGCACCCGCCGCGGGGCTGCGCCTCGGCTTCGCCGACGCCGGCAACGACCCCGCTGCGAGCACGAGCCGGCAGGCGTACGACCTCCTCGCCGAGGGCTTCGGCCCGGGGTTCAACGGGCCGCTCGTGGTCGTCGCCGACGGCGGCGGCGAAGCCGTCGGCGACGCGGCCGGGGCGCTGCGGGCCACCCTGCTCGACACTCCCGGCGTCGCCGCGGCCTCCCCGCCGCTGCCCACCGGGGACTCCTCGACGGCGACCGTGATCGCCTACCCCGAGACCGCGCCCCAGGACGAGGCCACCTCCGACCTGGTCGCCGCCCTGCGCGGCGAGGTGCTGCCACCGCTGGAGGCCGACACCGGGGCGGAGTTCCTGGTCGGCGGATCGACGGCCGCCGCGCAGGACTTCGCGTCGACGGTCGCGGACCGGATGCCGCTGTTCGTCGCCCTGGTGGTCGGACTCTCCGCGCTGCTGCTGACCGCCGTGTTCCGTTCGCTGCTCATCCCGCTCAAGGCCGCGGTGCTGAACCTGCTGAGCATCGGCGCCTCCCTCGGCGTCGTCACGCTCGTCTTCCAGCAGGGCTGGCTGGGTGCCCAGCCCGGCCCGGTGGAGGCGTTCATCCCGGCGATGATCTTCGCGATCGTCTTCGGGCTGTCCATGGACTACGAGGTGTTCCTGCTGTCCCGCATCCACGAGGAGTGGGAGCGCACGCGCGACCCGGCGGTCGCCGTCCGCGAAGGGCTCGCCCACACCGGACGGGTCATCACCGCGGCGGCGGCCATCATGATCGTCGTGTTCGCGGCGTTCGTCCTCAGCCCCGACCGGATGCTCCAGCAGTTCGGCCTCGGCCTGGCCGTGGCGATCCTGCTGGACGCGGTGGTCATCCGGTGCCTCATCGTCCCCGCCGTGATGCAGCTCCTGGGCGCCCGCGCCTGGTGGCTGCCCGGCCCGCTGGCCCGGCTCCTGCCGAGGGTGGAGCTGGAGCGGAACTGACCGCCGTTCGCCGAGCCGGCTGGTGGCCGGTCGGGCCGCTCAGACGCGTGCGGCGGGGTCGACGGCACGCAGCACGGGCGCCAGCGAGTCGACGACGTGCTCCGCCCCCGCCGCACGCAGCCGCGCCGCCTTGCCCTCCGTGCTCGCGTACCCGAGGAAGGGGACCCCGAGGGCCCGCGCCGCCTCGAAGTCCCGTGCCGCGTCGCCGATCATCAGGGCGTCGGCGGGCGCGGTCGCCGTCGACGCCAGCGCCCGTTCGAGGCAGTACGGGTCCGGCTTCAGCCGCAGCTCGTCGGGCGTGCGGCCGTGGACGTGCCCGGCGAACACCTCGTCCGTGGCCCGGGTCCGCAGGTAGCGCTCGACGGCGGAGGGGGAGTTGTTCGTGGCGACGGCCAGCCGCCGGCCGGTCGCGCGCAGCGTGTGCACGAGCCGGTCGGCGTACGGGGTGGGGTAGGCGAGCGGCGCCGCCTCGCTCTCCTCCTCCGTCAGCGCCTTCTCCAGCAGCGTCGTGAGCTCCCGGCTGCGGCCGGAGCTGAGGGCGCTCGCGAGGATCACGTACGGGTCGCGCGTGTCCGGCAGCCAGCGCTTGCTCTCCCCGCCCTCGTCGAAGCCGTCGCCGAGCGTCCGCAGCCGCTCGGCCACCTGGGGAGCCGGGCGTCCGTGGAAGAGGGCGCAGAGCGGTCCGTCGAAGTCGAACAGGACGGTGCTGGCGGCGTCTACGAGTGGGCGCATCGCGATCCGTTTCGCCGGGCGGGCTGGACAGCTCAACTATCGCCGCCCCATCGGCCTCCGTACAGCGCCGAGCACGCGGGCGAGGGTGCCCGAGACCGAGTGATGGCGGGCGTGCCAGGCGCGCAGCGCCTCCTCGACCGCCTTCCGGGTCGGCACGTGGACCAGGTCGAGCGGCGCCTGCGCCCGGCGCAGCGCCCTGCGGACCGCAGCGGCCGCGGCGACGAACTCGGCCGCCGAGGGAGATCCGGGGAGTGAGAGGGCCGCTCGCATCGTGTCCGCATGGACGGACTGGGCGTACTCGAAGTCGAGGTAGCGGGCGAGGTCGCCGTCGCGCCTGCCGCCGCCCATGCCGGCGACGCGGGCGTGCAGGTCGCGGGAGATCATCTCCTGCCGCCACAGCTCGACCATCCTGAGACGCTCCTGCTTGCCGTAGCGCATGCGGGCCAGGTGCGTGGCCAGGTCGTGCAGGGGATCGCCGTAGAGAGCCAGTTCCCAGTCCACCAGGCAGAGGTCTCCACCGGGCCGGACGACGAGGTTCGAGCGATGGATGTCGGTGTGCAGCAGACCGAACGGGCGCGGGGTCAGCGACTTGGCGGTGATCTCGAACCGCGCGACGGCGTCCCGCGGCACCTCCAGGTCGTCGAGGAGCTGCCCGAAGCGCCTCCGGTTCGGCAGATGCACGCGGTGCTCGGCGTGCCGCGCCAGCCGGGCGAGGAAGCCCGCGGAGTCGCCCTCGTCCGGCCACGCCTCGTGCGCGTCGCCGACGGGCCGCGGCGGCAGCCGGTGGCCGTCCACGGTGGCCAGCCGCCCGAAGATGCCGGCGATGCGCCGCATGGTGCCGTTCTGCACCGGGCGGCCCGCTGGTTCGGTCTCGGCCAGCGAGGTCCCGTCGACGTAGGTGTAGACCGAGCCACGGCGGAGGGCGTGCAGGGGGCGGGGCAGCTCCGGGAACTGCGGTCGCACCGCCTCCACGACGGCCGCCTCGTCCTCCCACGCGCGCAGGACCACCCCGAGCGTCCGGCGCCGGGCGCGGATGGTCACCACCTCGCCCACGTCCGCGCTGACCAGGGTGGCGAGCGGCTTGCGCAGAGGGACGACGACGTTGTGGTGGTGATGGCCCGCCAGGACCCGGCCGTCGGGGGCGCGCTGGTGGCGGTTCACGTGCCAGTGCAGGTGCAGCTGGTGCAGCGTCGGTGGCAGGGGCATCGGGACTCGATCGAGGGACGAGGGATGGGTGGCAGAGAGCGTACTGACAGGGCTGCCACCCGGCTCAGCCGGACTCGATGGGGCGGGCGATCGAATTCCAGAGCGAGTCGAACCACCTCTGGGAGGACACGACGAAGGCCGCGTCCTGCGCGTCCCGGCTGTCCGGCCCGGACGAGGAGCGGAAGAGGAGGGAGTCGATGCCGAGCACGTCGTAGATCCTCGCCTCGCCGCCCTCGAGGAGGACCGTCTCGGGAACGACTTCGTAGTACCCGATCAGGGACTCGGTGCCGTTGAGGAGGTACAGCTTGTGCATGGGCGTGAGCGGGACGCTGCGGAACTCCAGCGCGACCTCGGGGACGTGACCTCTCAGGTGCAGCGAGTTCAGCCCCATGGCCAAGGTGTCGTGACAGGTGTTCATGATGCCGCGCAGGCGTTCCAGCGGCCTGGTGTCGCCCGGGTCGTCGATCAGGCTGGGCAGGGCGAGGCGGGTGTCGATGGCGGGCACCATGACCCGCAGGGCGATCGACCGGGGGGTGAGCGCGCCGGATCTCACGCCCAGGTAGGCGACGGCGAGAGCTTCGTGCAGGGTCTCCGCGGTGAGGGAGAAGCTGTCGATCGTGACGTGTTCGGCTTCGAAGGCCGCGCGGATGCGGTCCGGGAGGAGGACGCCGGCGGTCTGCGGAGCCGGGGCGGGCGGCGGGGGCTCGTTCACCGTGGCCGGGGCGCCGCGGCCGAGGGTGACCAGGCCCTCGTCCTCGAGCGTGGTCAGCGCCTGCCGGATCACGCTGCCGCTCACGCCGAACTCGGCCGCGAGGTCGGCCCGCTTGGGCAGCGAGCCTCCGGGGGCCACCGCGCCGCTGGTGATGCGCTCGCGCAGCACGGCGGCGACGGTCAGGGACGTGCTCTGGGAGCTCACTGATCGACCGTACAACGCGGGCGGTGAGTTGGGGAGTTGTTGGACGTTGTTCGAGGCGAACTGTTTTCGACCTCGCGCCAACCGGGAAGAAGTTGGGCAGAGTTGGTCGGTGTTCGTCAACAATTCGCGGGAGGACGACGAAGTTCTCCGCCGATGGCCCTCGGGCTCAAGGGTTCCACCCCGTCAAAGGTCCGCGTCCGGGCCGCGCAGCGGTCCGGATTCTCCCGGAGGGAGAACGCCATGCCCGTCCTCGCGATGCTCTTCGCCGTCTTCGTCGTCGCCTTCGAGGAACTCGTGGAGTGGCGCTTCGGCGTCGCCGGCGTCTTCGCGCTCGTGCTGCTGAGCATCGGCTGGCACGCGAAGAACGTCACGTGCAGCTGCGTCGGCGCCGTGGTGCTCACCCTGCTGCTCGTGCACTGAGTGTCACCGTGCGGTCGCTCCCCGGGACAGGTCGACTTGACGTACCCGGGCGGGGGGCGTGGACTGTAAAAGGTCTACGTGCTTGGGACCTCAAGCACCCGCGGGAGCGACCTTCGGGTCGCACTCGGACCGGTGTGCCGCCCGGCGCGCTCCCGCCGCTCTCCGGAACGTCACCGTCACGGCTGAGCACCGCAGAAGCGCCCGATGCCGCCGCAGGCGGCGAACCACGGAAGGAGCCGGACATGCTGATGGCTCACCCCGCGGTCCTGGAGAAGCTGGTCGAGCAGTACGAGACGCTGCGCGCGCTGCACGCCGAGGAGGGCAGCGACAAGGCACGGCAGCGTCTGGACGACGTGTCGTACACGCTGTGCATCGCGACCGGCACGCAGGACGTCGACGCCGCGTTGATCGCGGCGCGGCACCACCTGCCCGGTGCCCGCCCGGAGGACGACTCGGTGCTGGAGCACTGACCGCGGGGACGCCTCGGAACGGGCCGGCCTCATCGCCGTGCGTCGCCGTCGTCGTCGGTGGTGACGACGAGCCAGGCGCCCGTGGCCGTCAGAAGACGTCCGGGCACCAGGGGCGGCGCGCGGTGCGGAAGAGCGCGTCGGCCGTCGCCGCCGCTCCGGGCGTGTGCTCGGCCACGCGCCCCAGGGCGGTCAGGCGGGTCGCCGTCTCGTCGCCCAGGTAGAGGGTGCCCAGCGCGGCGATGTCCATCGACAGGTCCGCGCCGTCCTCGGTGCGCGTGCACGCGGCGCCTTCCGGGCCGGTCTCCAGGCGGAACCTCCCGCCGGCGAGGCCGGTCTCGTCGTGCAGGTCGAGGACGAGGGTCCCGGGCACGGCGTACGTGCGGGCCTCCAGCATGCGCGGGACGTCCAGCGGACGCAGCCACAGGAAGTCGGCGTGCGCGTCGATGCGCGCGGCCCGCGGGTCCGGCAGCAGCAGCGGCAGCACGTCGTCGGGTGCGCGGTAGCCGGAGCGGAGCGTGGTGACCCAGTCGACGGACAACAGGAAGTGCCACAGCGCGCGTTCGGCCTGCGGAGTGGCGGCCTCCAGCTTGCCGACGCTGAGGGTGCAGTGCGGCAGCTTGTTGTGCCAGGTGTCGTGCCGGGCGGTGTACGTCACGGTGCCCTGCACGACGCCCTCGGCGTCGCGGAAGACGGCGCAGAACGGGGGCTCCCACTCGTCGTCGGGCCAGCGGAGTGCGCCGGTGGTCATCCGCCACCAGCGGTCGTTCCGGTCGATGACGCCCTGGCGGTGCGACTGCGCGCGGAACCGCTCGTGGAACTCCGGGGCCACGCGGCGGAACGCCTCCGGCTCGACCAGGTCGACGCGTCCCTCGCCCGGAGGCGGCCCGGCGTAGCGGCGGTTCAGGCCGGTCCGGGGGACGTCGACCGTGAACTCGGTGGTCCAGGCGGCCGGGCCGAAACCGTGGTGGCCGTAGATCGGGTACTCGGCGGCGATCAGGGAGGCGACGGCGTCGCCGCGTTCCTTCGCCGCCGCCATGGCCTCGCCCATCATGCGGGTGAGCAGGCCGCGACGCCGGTGCGTGGGGGAGACGGTGACGTTGGTGACGGCGCAGGACGGCAGCGCCGCACCGCCCGGCACGGTCAGCTGCTGCGGCATGGTGCGGAAGGTGCCCACGCAGCGGCCGCCGTCGAACGCGCCCTGAGTGCGGTCGACGCCCACCCCGCCGCCGCGCACCGCGATCTCCTCGTCCGTCAGCTCCTTGCCGTTCAGGAAGCCGACGTGGACCGCGCGGAACCAGGCGGGCAGGTCGTCGGCGGTGAGGGTCCGGATCTCGGGCGTCATGGGCACCACGCTAGATGGGTGCTGACCAGCGGCGCACGTCGTTTTCCGCCCGGCCACGGCGCGGCGCGGAAGGGGCGACGGCACGGAAGGGGGTACGGCACAGAAGGGGCCACGGCACGGAAGGGACGGCGGGTCGGTGGGCGGCGGGGCCTCAGAACGCGGCGCGGATCTCCCCGACGCGCACGCCGCCGCCCAGCAGCGGGCTGTCCGCGAGGCGGTCGAGGACCGGGCCGGTGACGCCCAGCACGGCCAGGGCGCGGGCGAGCACGGGCGCCAGGGCGCGTACCGAACCGTCGTCGACCTTGAACGCCAGCGCGCGGCCGTCGGGCAGCGCCACCGCCTGCACGGCCTCCGCGCCCATCTTGGCCACCGCGCCCGGCACGTCCCGCATCACCCAGGTGTCGTGCCGGCGGGTGCCCGCGACGTACTCGGGGTGGGCGCGCATGGCCGCCGCGACCCGTCCCTCGGGGGTGCCGTCGCCGGCCCGCGCGAGGGAGCGGAAGGTGCGGGCCAGCGCGGTGAGCGACACGGCCATCAGCGGCGCGCCGCACCCGTCCACGCCGGTGTGGGCGACGGGCTCGCCGCCCAGGTCGGCCACCGTGCCCGCGACCAGCCGCTGGAGCGGGTGGCCGGGCGCGAGGTAGTCGTCCGTCGACCAGCCGTTGATCTTGCAGGCGGCCAGCATGGCGGTGTGCTTGCCGGAGCAGTTCATCGCGACGCGGGTACGGGTGCCGCCCGCGGCGAGGTGGGCGTCCGCCTCCGCGCGGTCCAGCGGCAGGTCCGGCGGGCATCGGAGGTCGGACTCGGCCAGGCCGTGCTCGGCGAGCATCTTCTCCACCAGCTCCAGGTGGAAGCGCTCGCCGGAGTGGCTGGCGGCGGCGAGCGCGAGGCGTTCACCGGACAGGTCCAGGCCGGCCCGCAGGACGGCGGCGGCCTGGACCGGCTTGGTCGAGGAGCGCGGGAAGACCGGGGTGGTGACGTCGCCCAGGGCGAGGTCGACGGTGCCGTCGGCGGCGAGGGTGACGAGGGAGCCGCGGTGGTGGCCCTCGACGAAGCCGGAGCGGACGATCTCGGCGAGGATCGGGTGCGCGGGCGGCTGCTGCGCTGCGGGAGCGGTCATGGGCGGGGCCTCCGGGCGGTCCGCCCGGACCCGTCCGGGGTGACGGAGAGTGGGCGGTGTGCTGCGGGTTGTACGGTGCGTTCTGCGGGGACGCTCCTTACAGTAGCGGGTGCGCCGCCCTGGTCCGTGCACCGGGCATCCTTCCCGCTCCCCGCCCCGCGGCTCACCCCCGCCCCCGCCCGTGCCCACGTGCCCGCGCGCCCGGAGGGTGCGGAGGTGCGGTCCGTCGGCGGCTCAGAAGTTCTCAGGCCAGGAGGTCGTCGACGTGCGCCTCGCCCTCGCGGTAGCGGCGGGCGATCTCGGCGCTGCACGCGTCCGCCGTGCGGTGGAGGGCCTGGCGGCGGCCGGAGACCTGCTGCTCGTACCGGATCAGGCGGCCCATCGCGCCGTGCAGTTCGTCGTCGGTACGGGCGGTGAGGTCGGAGAGTTCGACCTCGGCCAGCATCTCCTCCGCCAGCGCCCGGTACTCGGCGCGGTGCGGGGTGCCGACCGTGACGTGGCGGGCCGACTGGCGGTGCCGGGAGGGGGCGTCGACCAGGATCTCCGGCAGGAGGTCCAGCAGCGGCGAACCGGGCTCGGTGCGCCGGGCCAGTTCGGCGCGCAGGATGTCGATGCGGCCCTGGAGCAGCCGCCGCACGTAGCTGAGGTCGGCCTCCTCGCGCTGGGCGGCGCGGCGCAGGTCGCGCAACTCGGGGAGCGTGCTGCCGGTCAGCTCCGGCGGCTCCTCCTCGCGCAGGGCCTCCCGGGCCGCCGCCGCGCGCTGCGCGGGCGGCAGGGAGGAGGCGGCCGAGGCGGGCGTACGGCCGGAGGGGGCCGACGTGCCCCCGGGAGCGCGTCCGGTTCCGGCTGAGTCCATGGTGACGTCCCCTCGTGCCCTTTTGCCCGTGGTGCCACGGTACGCACCTCGTGTACGCATCCCGTACGCGCATCGTGCCACCGCGTGGCCGTCGCGCGCAGCGTTCGGCACCCATACGGCGGCACCCCGCCCGTCCGCGTCGGGCGGCACGGCATCATGGCGGGCATGCGAGCAGTGGTGCAGAGAGTGGACGGCGCGCGCGTCGTCGTGGACGGCGAGACGGTCGGAGAGATCGTCGGCGAGGGCCTGTGCGTGCTGGTCGGGGTCACGCACGACGACACACCCGCGAAGGCGGCGCAACTCGCCCGCAAGCTGTGGTCCGTACGCATCCTCGACGGGGAGAAGTCGTGTTCGGACGCGGGCGCACCGCTGCTGGTGGTCAGCCAGTTCACTCTCTACGGTGACGCCCGGAAGGGGCGCCGCCCCACCTGGCAGGCTGCCGCGCCCGGTCCGGTCGCCGAGCCGCTGGTGGACGAAGTCGTCGCGCAGCTCCGCGCGTTGGGTGCGGAGGTGGCGACGGGCCGGTTCGGCGCGCAGATGAAGGTGTCGCTGACGAACGACGGCCCGTTCACCGTGCTCCTGGAGGTCTGACGGGGTGCGGCGCCCGGCGGCGTCAGGGGGCGACGACGACCTCCTGCGCCGCCGCGGTGGCGTCCTCCCCGGCGATCAGCGGAGCGTCCACCGGCACGTTCCGCTTCACCAGCGCCAGGGCGATCGGCCCGAGTTCGTGGTGACGGGCCGAGGTGGTGACGAAGCCCAGCTTCCGGCCCTCGACCCCGTCGGCGGCCAGCCGCACCGCGTCGCCGTGCTGCGGGATGCGCACCTCGCTGCCGTCCAGGTGGAGGAAGACCAGCCGCCGCGGCGGCTTCCCCAGGTTCTGCACGCGGGCGACGGTCTCCTGGCCGCGGTAGCAGCCCTTCTGCAGGTGCACGGCGGAGCCGATCCAGCCGACCTCGTGCGGGATGGTGCGGTGGTCGGTCTCCATGCCGAGCCGCGGCCGGTGCGTCTCCACCCGCAGCGCCTCGTGCGCCAGCACGCCGACGGCGGGGCGGTGCGCCTCGGCGAACGACTCCAGCGCCTCGCGGGGCAGGAACAGGTCCCGCCCGTGCGCGGTCTCCCGGGCGACGGCGTCGGCGGGGGTCTCCGCGATCGAACCGGCAGGCAGGTGCACGACGGCGTACGCGTCGGTGCGGTCGGCGGTCTCCACCCGGTAGAAGAACTTCATGGACTCCAGGTAGGCGAGGAGGTCGCCCTGGGCGCCCGGCTCGGTGTGCAGCCAGGTCGTCTCGCCGTCGTCGACCAGGTACAGCGCGTGTTCGACGTGACCGTGCGCGGAGAGGACCAGCGCCTCGGTGGCGTGCCCCGGCCGCAGGTCCTCCACGTACTGGGTGAGCAGCAGGTGCAGCCAGGTCAGCCGGTCGTCGCCGGTGACGGTGACCACGCCGCGGTGGGAGAGGTCGACGAATCCGGTGCCGTCCGCGAGGGCGCGCTGCTCGCGGAAGAGGTCGCCGTAGTGCGCGGCGACACCTTCGTCCGCGCCTTCGGCGGGGACGGCGCCGGGAAGGGAGAGGAGCGGGCTCTTCATGGCCCCCAGCCTACGGCGCGTCGTCGCCCTCCTGCGCGGCCCGGTTCCGGCACTTCTCACAGCGTCCGAAGATCGCGAAGTGCTTCATGTCCGTCTCGAACCCGAAGCGCTCGCGCAGCGCGGCCGTGAAGGGGTCGGCGACGGACAGCTCCGCCTCGATGACGTCGGTGCAGTCCCGGCACACCAGGTGCATGTGGTGGTGCCGGTCCGCGAGGTGGTACGTCGGCGCGCCGTGCCCCAGGTGGGCGTGCGAGACCAGGCCCAGCTCCTCCAGCAGCTCCAGCGTGCGGTAGACCGTGGAGATGTTCACGCCGCCCGCGGTCCTCCGCACCTCGGCGAGGATGTCGTCGGGGGTGGAGTGCTCGAGCTTGTCCACGGCCTCCAGTACGAGCTGGCGCTGCGGGGTCAGCCGGTACCCGCGCGCCCTCAGATCGCTCTGCCAGTCGGTGGTCACCACCCGCCCATTCTACGAGTCGCCGGGTGACGGTCGCCCCCGTGCTCAGCCCGGGGCGGTGCGGTGAGGGGGCGGGCCTACTTGAAGAAGGCGATGCCGTCGTCCGGGAGGTCCTTGAGGTCCTTCGCCCACTCGCTGGGGTCGACGACCTTCTTCAGGTGCGCGGACATGTACGGCCGCAGCGGCACCTCGGGGGTGGCCTTCTCGCCGACCCACATCAGGTCGCCCTTGACGTAGCCGTAGAGCCGCTTGCCGCCGCTGTACTCGCCGGCGGAGGCGGTGCGGGCGATGGCGTCGGTGGCCAGGTCGATCTGCGGCTTCTGGTCGGCCAGCTCGCCGTACCAGACCTCGGCGACGCCCTGGTCGCGGATCATCACGGCCTCGACCTTGCGCTCTGCGTCGATGCGCCAGTAGCCGGTCTCGGTCTCCAGCGGAGCGGTCTTCTTCCCCTCGTCGTCGAGCACCCAGCTGTGCGAGACGTACTCCAGGAAGTCGCGCCCGTCGTGGGAGAAGGTGACCTCCTGGCCGAAGTTGCACTTGTCCGTGCCCGGGAATTCTGCGACGCCGGCACCGGTCCAGTTGCCGAGCAGGAAGGCGAGCGGAACCAGGTCCGGGTGCAGGTCGGACGGAATCTCGATCATGGGAACCAGACGATCTGTGGTGAACGGATGCGGCGGAAAGGGGTCAGCGCTGGCCCTGGTAGAGCTTCTTGACGACGAGAACCGTGAAGGCCAGGGTCCCGAGGCCCACCAGGACCATCAGGGTGGTGAAGAATGCGTGCAGCACGTCGGGCTCTCCTTGCGCGCTCTGTCGTGACGGGGCCGGCGCGGAGTCCGCGCCGGCCCCGAGTCTAGTCGCCGCCGCGGGCGGCCCGCCGGGCCGGTGCTGTGGCGTGCACCGCCCCGAGGTGCGCCCCGGCGGGCGGCTCAGCCGAGCAGCTGTGACTGCAGGATCACCGTCTGCTGGAACGGCACGGCGGCCGCTTCGCCCTTCCGCGACTGGACGATCACGGCGACGGTGTCCCCCGCGACCAGATACGCCTGCCGCACGTGCCGCTCGCCGCGCGGCTCGGACTCGTCGAACGTGTAGTGCTCGATGTCCGGCACCTCGACGTCCTCCGGCCAGCCGTCGTCCAGCGTCGCCATCTCCCCGTCGGTGACCGTGACGTACGGGGAGGCCCCGCTGGCGGTGGTCGAGAGGAAGTCGCCGGGATAGGCGGCGCTGTTGAACCGGAGCAGGTAGACGGTGGTGCGGGTGCCGTCGGGCATCCGCCAGCCGCGGGCGGCGATGTGCCGGACCGCGGTGTCGCGCAGCGTCTGCTTCAGCTCGTCGCGGTCCGCGTCCACGTACGCCTGCGCGAACGTGTCGACGGACACCCAGGTGCCCTCGATGCCGGGCAGGTCCTCGCCACCGCGCGCTCCCCGCGGTGCGGGCAGCAGCAGGTCGCGGACGTCCGCGTGGTGGATCTCGCCGTCGTTGCCCTCGGCGAACGGGCGCGGCGAACCCTCCGGCAGAGCAGGGAGCTTCAGCTCCGGATACGCCCAGCGCCCGTCCGGCGCGGTGGCCAGGCCCGGCACATCCGTCCGCTCCAGCTCGGTGATCCCGTAGGCGACGCCGGTGCCGAGCACGCCGAAGACGGCCACGGCCGCCGTCCAGCGGGCGACTGCGCGCAGCAACCGCCGGCGGCGGGCGGGCGCGGAGGGTTCGGCCGGCGTCTCGTCCGTCTGCGAAGGCTCCGCCACCGGCCCGGCGGCGGGCGGGGACTCCGGCCGCGGCGGTGCGTTCGTCGGCGCGGGCGTCGCGTCCGTCGGGGGGACGGTGGCGGGGGCCGCGTCCGGCGCGGCCGGCTCGGGGCCGGTCACCGTGGACTCGCTCACGCGCTGACCCCTCCGCCCTTGCTCAGCCGGTCCAACTGCTTCTCCAGCAGCTTCGCCACCTCTTTCCGGTCGAACTCCGTGCCGTCGTAGTCGTCGGACCCGGCAGCCGACAGGGACACCAGGACGTCGTCCTCGTGCGCCGTGCAGAACATCTCGCCCACTTCCGCGTCATCGTCCTCGGGCAGGAGGAAGCACTTCGCTGCGTCGTGGCCCTTGATCTTCGGTCCCTTGCGCAGGATCGAGAAGGCGTCGGCCAGTTCGCGCTGGAAGGTGTTCAGATCCTCGACCGCGCCCCGGTCGCCCAGCTGCGCCAGCGTGATCTCGACCTTCAGGTCGTCGCTGTAGCGGGTGTACGACCGCATGGCCATGCCCTCGATGCGCAGCTTCCGCACGAAGCGGCGGTGTTCCTTGCGCTGCTTGCTGGGCAGGCTCTCCGAGCCCTTCCGGAACAGCGCCTCGGCCTCCGGGCCGGTCAGGTGGGCGTCGTTGCCGAAGCCCTCGACGTCGGGGCCGAGCCGGTAGTCGGCGGACACGGGGAGCAGTTCCTTGCTCAGCGGAGTGTCGACGCGCCCGTTCGACACGTCCGGCACCGGGTCGTCGACGGAGGGGGCCCTGGGCGGCGCCTTCCAGACCCTGGTGGCGGCCGTCCGGTCGGCGGCGTCCACGGTGACCTTGGTGTAGGCGAGCCCGCCCCCCGCCGCGCCCAGCACGAGGACCGACGCGAGGGCGAGGGTGAGTGTCTGCTTCCGGCGGGCGTTCACAGGCGCTCCAACTGACGCTCGGCGATGTCGCGGATCTCGTCGGAACCGATCGGGCCGGTGTCCGTGATGTGGATGTCCAGCACGATGTCGCCGCGGCAGGCGAGGGCCCGGGCGCCGTACACCGGGAGGTAGCCCGGCTCGCGGAACGGCGTGTCGTAGACCCAGTAGCGGCCGTCGTCCGAACCCTCGATCGGGTGGCCGCCGTTGCCGGCGTAGTCGTCGCCCACCATGTACGAGCCCTGCGACCACGCGTGGCCGGGAGCAGACCGCGCCGACTGGTCGTGGAACTGCACCAGCACGACGCTGGTCACCTGGTCACCGTGCTCCCACTCCGTCGCCGCGATGCGCCGGACGTTCATCTCCAGGAGGCTGTCGAACATGCTCCCCGGCTGCTCGAACCCGCGGGCGTAGTCGGCCGGGGTCACCCAGCCGTCCGTGATCGGAAGGAAGGAGAACTCCCGCGCGCCCTTCGGCTTCTTCACCAGGAGCTTGCGGAGGTCGCCGTCGGTGCGGACGCGGCGGTCGTGCTTCGCCGGGACGGGTTCCCACTCGTCGGCCGGGACGTGCTTGTCCGGGTAGGACAGCTGTGCCTGGGAGAGCGGGGGCAGCGGGGTGGGTGGGCGTTCGGCCTGGACGGTGTAGCCGGTGGCGACACCGGCCACGACGCCGAGCAGGGCGGCGGCCGCCAGCAGCAGGGTCGTACGGCCGCGCGGGCGGCGGGGGGCTGGCTCCTCCGGCGCGTCCGCGCCGGGTGTGGCGGGGGCGTCGGCGAGGGCGGGCGCACCCGGCGCGGACGCGGGCGGGTCGTCGGGCGCGGTCGTGGGTCCCGGCGCGGGCGCGTCGGCGTCACCGGCCGTGCTCCCGGCCTCCGGCGTGGTCTCCGGCTCCGGTTCCTGCTGCGCCGCCGCGGGGGCGGCCGGCGGGTCCGCCGGTCTCGCGGGCTGGTCTTCCATGGGGCTCCTCATGTTCTCGTCAACGCGCTGACCGGGGAGGAGGCCGGAAAGTTGCCCTACGCATGATCACGATCCGGTTGCGGCGGGCCGGAGCGGGAGACGGCGGGGCGCCGCATACCGTGGGGGCATGGCGAAGAAGCTGGTGATCAAGGTGACGGCGGGGGCGGACGCGCCCGAGCGCTGCTCGCAGGCGTTCACGGTGGCGGCGGTCGCGGCCGCCAGCGGCGTGGAGGTGTCGCTGTGGCTGACGGGTGAGTCGGCGTGGTTCGCGCTGCCGGGCCGTGCGGCGGAGTTCGAACTGCCGCACGCCGCACCGCTGCCCGAGCTGATCGAGGGCATCCGGGCGGGCGGCCGGATCACCCTGTGCACGCAGTGCGCCAAGCGGCGGGACATCGAGGAGAAGGACGTCCTGGAGGGCGTCCGGATCGCCGGGGCGCAGGTGTTCGTCAGCGAGGCGATGGCCGACGGCGCGCAGGCCCTCGTGTACTGACGCGACGGCTGGTGGTGCCGTGTCCGGACGCGCCGAGGGCCGCACCCCGGGTGTCCAACCCGTGGGATGCGGCCCTCGGACCCGGTTCGGCCGGTCCGCGCCCGGACCGGCCTCATCCGGTCGAACGGCTCAGACCGCGATCGCGACCTCGGCGAGCCCGCCCTGCTGGGCGACGACCGTACGGTCCGCGGTGCCGCCGGGCACCAGGGCCCGTACGGTCCAGGTGCCTTCGGCCGCGTAGAAGCGGAACTGGCCGGTCGCGGAGGTCGGGACCTCCGCGGTGAACTCGCCGGTGCTGTCCAGCAGCCGGACATAGCCGGTGACGGGCTCGCCGTCCCGGGTCACGTTGCCCTGGATGGTGGTCTCACCGGGCTTGACGGTGGAGGCGTCCGGGCCGCCTGCCTGTGCTCCGCACATGGGTGTCGCGTTCCTCTCGCTCGTGTGCCGTGGCCGACGGGCCGGCTCAGTTGTTGGCGCCGACCTCGACGGGCACGCCGACGAGCGAGCCGTACTCGGTCCAGGAGCCGTCGTAGTTCTTCACGTTCTCCTGGCCCAGCAGCTCGTGCAGCACGAACCAGGTGTGGGCGGACCGTTCGCCGATGCGGCAGTAGGCGATGGTGTCCTTGCCCAGGTCGACGCCCTCGGCCTCGTACAGCTCCTTCAGCTCGTCGTCCGTCTTGAAGGTGCCGTCGTCGTTCGCGGACTTCGACCACGGGATGTTGCGCGCGGTCGGCACGTGGCCGGGGCGCTGCGACTGCTCCTGCGGCAGGTGCGCGGGAGCGAGCAGCTTGCCGCTGAACTCGTCGGGGGAGCGGACGTCGACCAGGTTCTGCTTGCCGATCGCGTCGACGACCTCGTCGCGGAAGGCGCGGATCGACAGGTCCTGCGGCGTGGCCCGGTACTGCGTCTCCGGGCGCTCGGGCACCTCGGCGACCAGGTCGCGGGAGTCCAGCTCCCACTTCTTGCGGCCGCCGTCCAGGAGCTTGACGTCCTGGTGGCCGTAGAGCTTGAAGTACCAGTAGGCGTAGGCGGCGAACCAGTTGTTGTTGCCGCCGTACAGCACGATGGTGTCGTCGTTGGCGATGCCCTTCTTCGACAGCAGCTCCTCGAAGCCGGTCTGGTCGACGAAGTCGCGGCGCACCGGGTCCTGGAGGTCCTGCTTCCAGTCGATGCGGACGGCGTTGCGGATGTGGTTCTTCTCGTACGCCGAGGTGTCCTCGTCCACCTCGACGATGACCGTCTTCGGGTCGTCGATGCGGGCCTCGACCCAGTCGGCGTCCACCAGGACGTCACTGCGGCTCATCAGTTCTCCTCCGGAAGCGGGGTGAGCAGTGTGGGTGCGTACGCGGCGGTACGGGCGCACGCCGGATGTGCCGCGCTGCGTGCGCCGGGGGAGGCGCGGGAGCGCGAGGTGCGGGAAACGCGGGATGGAGCGCGGTCCGTGCGGCGGTGCGCGGCGGCGTCAGGCCGGCGCGGGGCGCCGGGGGACGGCCGTCAGACGGCTGTGCGACAGAGCATGGCGGCGACGCGGCAGAGGTCGACCGCCCGTCGCTTGGTGAGATCCGCCTGTCGCTTCATGTGCACGATCGTACGGAGGAGCGGGCCGGTCTGTCACCGCTGATCCGGATGGTGAGACGAGATCGTCCGCGACATGAGATGGAGGCGGACGCCGAAACGCCGGGACGCCCGGCGCCACGGGGGCGACGGGCGTCCGCATCCGTTCTGCGGGCGGGGATGTCTCGCTCTGTGGACGAGGGATCCGTCCCCCGGGCGGACGAGGCGGTCAGCCGAGGGGCACGTCCGCGCCGGAGAGGGTGAAGCGCACGCCCCGCTCCGTCACCTCGGCGTCGTCCAGGGCGATGCCGGAGGGCAGCCCGCGCACCCCGGTGGTGAAGTCGATCCGCGACCTGACCTGCGCCTCGGCACCCGGGATCGAGGCGCCCGGCACGGCGTCGGCGTGCAGCTCCAGCTCGTCGCCGTTCACCTCGACGGTGCTGTAGATCGCCTCGGGAAGCTTCAGCTCCTGCCCGAAGATCTCGATGCCGACCTTGACCTTCACCTGGTTGCGGGCCGCCCGGTCCGCTCCGGCGTACGACACCTTCACGCCGGGGGGCGCTATGGCGTTGAGGTCGGCGTACGAGATCGACGCGCTGCCGGTGGCCCGCGCGGCGGTCCCGGTGTCGTAGCCCTCCCCGAGCCGGACGTCGGTCAGGGTGGCCTGCATCTGGGTCACGGTGATCTCGCGGTCCCCGGCCTCCGCCGTCATGCCGGTCAGCTCGACGTCCACCTCGTCGAGGTTCCGGTCCAGCACCTGGGTGAGGAAGGGGAAACCGCGGATGTCGACGCTGGTCGACTCGGCGCCGGACAGGCCCTCGGCGGACCTGATCCGGTCGGCCGCCTCCTGCTCGGCGAGGTGCACCGCCAGCCGGTCCGCCCCGATGAAGAGGCCGGCCAGCACGAGCAGGATCACGAGTGTGCGACGTGTGGCGCGCATGCGGGCATCCCCCAGGGCAGGTGTTCGACTCCGGGGGAGCCTAACGTGCGTTCGGTCGGATCCGGATGAGAGCGCGGTGAGCACTCAGCCGAGGGCGAGGCCGAGCCCGTACACCGCCGGGGCGGCGAGCGCGAGCGGCAGCGCGACACCGGCCGTCATGTGCACGAACCGGGAGGGGAAGTCGTAGCTCGCGGTCCGCAGCCCGGTCAGCGCGCACACGCCCGCCGCCAGGCCGACGCCCGCGGCGTGCAGGCCGGACGCGTCGAAGGCGGCCCCGGCCCGCACGGCGGCGAACCCGGCCCCGGCGGCGGCCGCGAGGGCGAGCGCCGGGGAGACGTACGGCGGCAGCGGCAGCGCGCGGACCAGCGTCGCGGCGGCGATCCCGGCCGCGGCCACGGCGACGAGCGCGGCGGCTTCCGGGGCGGTTCCCGAGCCGCCGTCGGTGGCGGACTCCGCGGTGGCGAGTGCGGCCATCCAGCCGCCCGCGACCACCGTCAGCGCGGTCGAGGTGAGCGCGACCGTCAGGGCGTAGAGGCGCTCGTCGGGGGCGGAGCGGTTGCGCAGGTGCAGCACCAGGTTCAGCACGAAGAACGCGCCGAGCGTCGCCGCCAGGGCCGTCGGCACGTGGGCCTCCCCGGCCAGCAGCATCGCCGCATCGGCGGCGACGCCCGCGAGGAACGCGAGCGCGATGCCCTGCCGGGCGGGCCACATCCCGTTCAGCCGGAACCAGCCGGCCGCCGTCACGGCCTGGAGCACCACCACGGCGACGGCGAAGGCCGGCAGCGGCAGCCGGGCCGCGCCGGCGAGCAGGCCGGCGAGGACGGTGGTGAGCAGGGCCGGGAGGAGGCCTGGCGCGATGATCGGGCTGCGTCTGCGCGAACGGCGTCCCCCGGCCGCCGTGCCGCCGCCGTCGGCCGGTTCCCGCGCCGGTCCGTCCGGCGCGGACGCCGGGCCGGGCGCGCCCGGGGGCGCAGGCGCCCGGCGGGGGGTGTGCGGGGACGCGGCGCGCGGGGACGCGGCGTGGGGGGCTGCGGCGGGCGGCGGCTCGGCCGCGGGCCGCTCCGGGGGCAGCGGGCCGGGCGAGGGATGCGGGCGGGCGCCGGTCACCGGGCACCCCCGGCGAACGGCGGGAGCACCTCGACGGTGCCGCCGTCGGTCAGCTCCACCGCACCGTGCGGGCGGCGGCCCACGGCGGTGCCGTCCACGAGGAAGGAACAGCGCCCGAGCACGCGGTCGAAGTCCGGCCGCCCGGCGTGGCGGACGCGAGCGGCGTCGAGGGCCTCGCCGAGCGTGTGGGCCTCGTACGCTTCCTCGGCGTGTCCGGCCGCGGCCTTGGCCGCAGCCCAGTAGCGGATGGTTCCGCGAGCCATCGTGGTTCGTCCCTCTCGCCGGCCGACTGCGTGTCGCCGGTGTGGTCGGTGTGGCAGGTGTCGTCGGTGCGCCCTCCATGATGGCCCCCGCGCGGCGCTCCCCGTACCCTCCCTGCCCGCGGCGCCGTGCCTGCCGCCCGACGGCCGGAGGTCTCAGGCCGCGAGGGCGCCGGTGGCCCAGCGGGCGATCCGGTGCAGCAGGTCGTCCGGCGCGGCGTTCTCCGCGTGTCCGAAACCGTGCTCCACCCACAACTCCGTGCACCGCGGATCGGCTGCCCGTACCAGCCCGAGCGGATGGTCCAGCGGGAAGTACGCGTCCCGGTCGCCGTGCACGACGAGCAGCGGCGTCGGCGCGATCTTCGGCGCGACCTGCGTGGGGGACGGCGGCACCGGGTCCCAGTCCTCGGTGTGCACCCGGGTCCGCAGGCCCCAGCGGGAGACCAGCCGCCCCACCGGCCGCTGGACCACCCAGTGCAGCCGCCGCATCGGGGCGGTGCCCCGGTAGTACCAGCGTGCGGGCGCGCTCACCGCGACCACCGCGTCCGTACGCTCCGCCGCGTCCTCGCACAGCGCCGCGTGCCGCAGGGCCACCGAGCCGCCCATGGAGAAGCCCACCGTCGCCACGGACCGGTGTCCCCTCTCCCGGGCCCAGCGGACCGCCGCCGCCAGGTCCAGCACCTCGCGGTCACCCACGGTCGAACGCCCGCCGGACCGCCCGTGCCCGCGGAAGGAGAAGGTCACCACCGCCGTGTGCCGGGCGAAGGCACCCGCCGCCCGGCGCAGCGCCGGGCGGTCCAGCGCCCCGGTGAACCCGTGCGCGACCACGATCACCGGAACGGCCGAAACCGCCGCGTCGCCGCCGCCGGACCAGGGCGTGTACGCCGCCTCCAGCGGCACCCCGTCCGCGGCCCGCAGCACCGTACGCCGGGCCTGGTCCACGGCCTTCGCGTCACCGTCGGCGACCGGCGGGTGACCAAGGCGAGCCAACTCACACTCCGATTCCCTGCTCATGTGGGCTATTCTGCTGGGAGAGGACTCGGGCAGCGCCGCCCCCGGGTCCTTTCGTGCTTTCGGCAGCCGTACGACCGGCCGTACGACGACGTACGACGGGCATGTGTTCCCCAGGCCCCACCGGGACCGAAGGAAGGACGACCGACGTCATGGGCAAGCGAGACGGAACCAGCCACCATACGAACCCCGGGCAGCGGGAGGTGGCCGCATGAGCTCCCTGCTGTTGCTCACCAACGCCCTCCAGCCCTCCGCCGAAGTCCTTCCCGCCCTGGGCCTGCTCCTGCACAACGTGCGGGTCGCCCCCGCCTCCGGGCCCGCCCTGGTCGACACCCCGGGCGCGGACGTGATCCTGGTCGACGGCCGGCGCGACCTGCCGCAGGTCAAGTCGCTGTGCCAGCTCCTGCGCTCCACGGGCCCCGGTTCGCCCGTGCTGCTGATCGTGACCGAGGGCGGTCTCGCCGCGGTCACCGCCGACTGGGGTGTGGACGACGTCGTCCTCGACACCGCCGGGCCGGCCGAGGTCGAGGCCCGGCTGAGGCTGGCCACCGGCCGGCTCAGCGCGACCGCCGACGACAGCCCGATGGAGATCCGCAACGGCGACCTGTCGGTGGACGAGGCGACGTACAGCGCGAAGCTCAAGGGACGGGTCCTCGACCTGACCTTCAAGGAGTTCGAGCTGCTGAAGTACCTCGCCCAGCACCCGGGCCGGGTCTTCACCCGCGCCCAGCTCCTCCAGGAGGTCTGGGGCTACGACTACTTCGGCGGCACACGCACCGTCGACGTGCACGTGCGGCGTCTGCGGGCGAAGCTCGGCCCCGAGCACGAGTCCCTGATCGGCACCGTCCGCAACGTCGGCTACCGCTTCGTCTCCCCCGAGAAGGGCGAGAGGTCGGCTGCCGCGAAGAAGGCGAAGGCCGAGGCCAGGGCGGTGACCGACGAGGCCGAGGAGGTCGCGAAGCGGGCGGCCGGCGACGCCCCGGGCTCCGGCGCCGACGGGGACTCCGGCGGCGCCTCCGGTGACGTTCGTCGCACCGGCACGCGGTCTGCCAAGGGCTGAGCCATCGCACGTAGACTGACCGCCGTGGCCAAGGTGACGCGCGACGACGTGGCAAGACTGGCGGGTACCTCGACCGCGGTGGTCAGCTATGTGATCAACAACGGACCGCGTCCGGTGGCGCCGGCCACCAAGGAACGGGTGCTGGCGGCGATCAAGGAGCTCGGCTACCGGCCCGACCGTGTCGCCCAGGCCATGGCCTCCCGTCGCACCGACCTCATAGGTCTCATCGTTCCCGACGCCCGGCAGCCCTTCTTCGCGGAGATGGCGCACGCCGTCGAGCAGGCCGCCGCCGAGCGCGGAAAGATGGTCCTCGTCGGCAACTCCGACTACCTCGACGAGCGCGAGGTCCACTACCTGCGGGCGTTCCTCGGCATGCGGGTCTCCGGCCTGATCCTCATCAGTTCCGGCCCGTCCGAACACGCCGCCACCGAGATCGACGCCTGGGACGCGCGGGTGGTGCTGCTGCACCGCCGCCCCGAGGCGATCGACGACGTGGCCGTCGTCCTCGACGACGTCGGCGGCGCGCAGCTGGCCACCCGCCACCTGCTGGAGCACGGCCACGACTACGTCGCCTGCCTCGGCGGCGTGGACTCCACGCCCGAGAGCGGCGACCCCGTCACCGACCACGTCGAAGGCTGGTCGCGGGCGATGCGGGAGGCCGGGCGCTCCGTGGAGGGACGCCTGTTCAAGGCGCCGTACAACCGCTACGACACCTACCTGCTCGCGCTCGACCTGCTCAGCGGCCCGGACCGGCCGCCCGCGGTGTTCTGCTCCACCGACGACCAGGCCTTGGGCGTGCTGCGCGCCGCCCGCGAACTCGGCATCGACGTGCCGCGCGAACTGGCCGTCGCCGGGTTCGACGACGTGAAGGAGGCGGGCCTGTCCGACCCGCCGCTCACCACGGTCGGCTCGGACCGCGAGTCGATGGCGCGCGCGGCGGTCGACCTGGTGCTGGACGACGGCCTGCGCGTGGCCGGCTCGCGTCGCGAACGCGTCCGCCTCTTCCCCTCCGGCCTCGTCGTCCGCCACAGCTGCGGCTGCGTGTAGCGGAGCGCCGGTGCCCGGGCGGCAGTGATCCCGCCGGTCGACCCTTACGCCGCCTGCCGCTCGATGAGGCCGTGCAGCAGGGCGGCGATCGCCGGGGACGGGTTCCATCCCGGGGTGGGCCCGGCGACCTGTGAGGCGAGCAGCCCGTCCATGAACACCAGCAGCATGTCCAGGTCGCCCTCCGGGTGCCGTGAGCCGAGCTCGGCGAGCAGGGGACTCAGCCACGCGTTGACGCCGCTGCGGGCGGAACGCAGCTCGGCGCGCAGCCCCGGCGACGTCGCGACGTGGGCGAAGACGGCCTGGCGTGCCATCGTCAGCGTCCGCTCGGGGCCCGCCAGGATCTGGAGCAGGCGTCCCATCCGGTCGGCGAAGCCCTCGATGGTCGAGGCTCCCGGCACCACGGGGAGCAGGGCCCACACGGCGTTCTCCCGCTCGAGCACGCGTCGGAGCACGGCCCCGAGCAGCTCGTCGCGGGTCCGGTACAGGTGCGACGTGCTGCCCTCGGGGACTCCCGCCCGGGCGTCGACCTCCTGGTGCGTCAGGCTCTGCATGCCGCCGGCGGCGAGGACCTCGATCGCCGCGTCCAGAAGGAGCACTTCGCCATGTTCCATGCATTCATGCTACGAAAAACGGCACTCGTGCGGGTGTGCGAGGGGCTGTACGGGTGGCGGGGGCGTTCCCGGGCCGCGGCGGCCCTGCAGGCGGTTGACCTGAACTTCAGTTGAAGTTGCACTCTCGTGTGCGTCGCCCGACCGACCGGTCCCGCCGCCGAGCAGGACCCCGACGTGCCCCGGAGGCCTCACGTGTCCGCAACCGTCCGCACCGCCCCGTCCGCCGTTTCCCATCCCGCCGCCGCTTCCCGCTCCGCCGCCGCAGCTCCCGAGCCTCACGCGCTGCGGCTCGCGGTGATCGTCGGCAGTGTCCGCGAGGGCCGCTTCGGGCCGGTCGTCGCCGAGTGGTTCGCCCGCGAGGCCGAGCGGATCGGCGGCTTCGCGACGGTCGACGTCGTCGACCTGGCGGACCACCGGCTGCCGCTGGTCTTCCCCGGCTCCGCCGGGGAGACCGACGCGGAGACGGCCCGCATCTCCGCCGCCCTGTCCCAGCGCCTGCACGCCGCCGACGCCTTCGTCGTCGTCACCCCGGAGTACAACCACAGCTTCCCGGCGTCGCTGAAGAACGCCCTCGACTGGTTCCACACCGAATGGCAGGCCAAGCCGGTCGGCTTCGTCTCCTACGGCGGGGTGAGCGGCGGTCTGCGCGCCGTCGAGCAGCTGCGGCAGATCTTCGCCGAGCTGCACGCCGTCACCGTCCGCGACGGGCTCAGCTTCCACAGCGCCTGGGAGCGCTTCGACGCCGACGGCCTCCCGCGCGACACCGAGGGCACCTCCGCGGCGGCCGCCGCCATGCTCCGGCAGCTCCGGTGGTGGGCCGACGCGCTGCACGCGGCGCGCGCCCGCGCGCCGTACGGACGCCAGGGCTGACAGGCGACCGCCCCGCGCCGGAGAGGTCCGGGGCGGGGCGGCCGGTGCTGCGGGTGGAGCGGGTGCTGCGGGTGCGCTCAGCGCGCGCGGGTCACTCGACGACGGTGATCCGGTCGGCGGCCGGAGCCTGGAACGGTTCGCTCTCGGACGAGTTGGCGGTCATGTAGTCCACCAGCACGTCCAGGTCGTTCCCGCCGACGTACGGGTTCGCGCCCTCCGCGAGGGTCGGGAAGCCGTCGCCGCCGCCGGCCAGGAAGTTGTTCACCGCCACGCGGTAAGTGGCGTCCTCCTGGATCGCCTCGCCGTTCAGCCGCACCGAGTCGGCGACCACGCGGTCCGCGCCGGAGCGCGTCAGGTCGAGGGTGTAGGTGAAGCCCTCCGACACCTGGAGCACCTTCGGCGACTCGGCGTTGTCCCCGCTGACCTGCTCGCGCAGCACCTGGAGGAGCTGGGCGCCGGTCAGGTCGATCATGTTCACCGTGTTGGCGAACGGCTGGACGGTGAAGCCCTCGGCGTACGTCACCACGCCGTCGCCCTCACTGCCGGAGGCCCCGTGGACGAGGTCGGAGCGGATGCCGCCGGGGTTCATCAGCGCCAGGTCCGCCTCGGCGTCCAGACCCTGGGCGTGCGCGAGCTGCGCGTCGGCGATCAGGTCGCCGAGCGGCGACTCCGGCGTGCTCGCGCCGCGGCCCGGGATGTCCTCGCCGATCCAGCCGACCGGGCGGTTCGCGACCGGTGCGGCCAGCTCGTTCCACCGGCCGATGAGCCGCGTCAGGTCGCGCGCCTTGGGCTGCTCACGGCTCACCACGTGGTTCGCGGAGTCGACGCTGGTGCGCACGATGTCGCGGGTGCGGCGGTCGTAGGTCAGCGTCGTGTCGGTGAACAGCCGGCCGTACGAGGCGGCCGAGGTCACCGTGCGCGGGGCGCCCTTCGGGTCCGGGATCGTGCACGCGTACGCCTCGTGGGTGTGTCCCGTGACGAAGGCGTCGACCATGGGCGTCGTGTTCTTCGCGATCTCGGCGATCGGACCGGAGATGCCGTCGCCCGGTCCGGGGCTGTCGCAGTCGTAGTTGTACGCGTCGCCGGCCGGGGCGCCGCCTTCGTGCACGAGCGCGACCACGGCGTTCACACCGCGCCGCTTCAGCTTCTTCGCGTACCGGTCGATGGTCTCGACCTCGTCGTGGAACTCCAGGCCCTTCACGCCCTCGGCCGAGACGATGTCCGGGGTGCCCTCGAGGGTGACGCCGATGAAGCCGATCCGCACCCCGCGGTGCTTCCAGATCGTGTACGGCTCCAGGACCTGGCGGCCGGTGTCCTCGTCGGTCACGTTCGCGGCCAGGTACGGGAAGTCGGCGCCACGGTAGCGGCGGCCGTCGACGTAGCAGCCCTCCTCCGGGTGGCAGCCGCCGTCCTGGAGGCGCGTCAGCTCGGCGATGCCCTCGTCGAACTCGTGGTTGCCGACGGAGGTGACGTCGAGGTCCAGCTTGTTCATGGCCTCCACGGTCGGCTCGTCGTGGAACAGCCCCGACAGCAGCGGGCTCGCCCCCACCAGGTCGCCGGCCGCCGCAGTCACCGAGTAGCGATGTCCCTCGCGGGCGTCGCGCAGGCTGGAGGCCAGGTACTCCACGCCGCCGGCCGGGATCTCCTTCGTGGTGCCGTCCGGCTGGAGTTCGGTCACCTCGCCGGAAGAGCCCTGCGGCGGCTCCAGGTTGCCGTGGAAGTCGTTGAAGGACAGCAACTGCACGTCGACCGTGCGGCCGTGGTGACCGCCGTGACCGTGGCCGCGGTCCGCGTCGCGGCCGTCGGGGTTCGCGGACGCCGGGATCGCGGTGGCCAGCAGGCCGGCCGCGACGGCGAACGCGGCGCCCGCCGCGGCGACTCGTCTGCGGCGGGCTCGTGGGGAGGTATTCGCTGCCATCGTGCTGGGTCCCCCTCTGGGATGGGTGGGCAGGCGGAGGCAGCCTACGGTGACGCGCGTAGCGTGTCAGCGGTCGGGACGGTGACGACTCGGTACCGCCGAGGAACCCCCAGGTGGCGGCGTGTTGTCCTAGGCTCTTCCCCCATGAGCGACGTGGTTGTTGTGGACGAGGTCTCGACGGAGGTCGTACGGGAGGCGCAGGACCTGATCGACGCCGCGGCCGTCACCGACGGCCAGCCGGCCGTCTCGGAACAGGGCCGCCTGCAGCTGCGCGGGGGACGCCGCACCGGCGTACGGCATCTGCTGCTGCGCCACGAGGGCACGCTGGTCGGCTACGCCCAACTCGAGGACACCGACCCGGTCGAGGCGCCCGCCGGCGAACTCGTCGTGCACCCCGCCCACCGGGGGCGCGGCTACGGCCGCAAGCTCGGCCAGGCCCTCCTGGACGTCTCCGGCAAGCGGCTCCGCCTGTGGGCCCACGGTGGCCACCCGGCCGCCCGCCACCTCGCACAGCTCCTCGGCCTCACCCTCTTCCGCGAACTGCGGCAGATGCGCTGCCCGCTCGGCGCGTTCGAGCGCGCCGAGCCCGCCTTCCCGGAGGGCGTGACCGTCCGCACGTTCCAGCCCGGCACCGACGACGAGGACTGGCTCGCGCTGAACGCCGCCGCGTTCGCCCACCACCCCGAGCAGGGCGGCCTGACCCGGCGCGACCTCGACGACCGCAAGGGCGAACCGTGGTTCGACCCGCACGGCTTCTTCCTCGCGGTACGCGGCGACCGGCTGGTCGGCTTCCACTGGACCAAGGTGCACAGCGCGGAACAGCTGGGCGAGGTGTACGTGGTCGGCGTCGCCCCCGACGCACAGGGCTCCGGCCTCGGCCGCGCCCTCACCTCCCTCGGCCTGCGCCACCTGGCCCGAGACCGCGGCCTCCCCACGGCCATGCTGTACGTCGACGCCGACAACGGGCCCGCCGTCGCGGTCTACGAACGCCTCGGCTTCCGCACCCACGAGACGGACCTGATGTACCGCACGGAGTCCTGACCGCAGGCCGGGACGGCCGGGGGCGTCCGGGGCGCCCCGTAGGTGTCCGGCCTAGCGCGCCACGCGGTAGCGGAGGTAGACGACGTTGGCACCGAAGGTGCGGGTCTCCAGGAGTTCGAGGTCCACCCGGCGCTCGTGCCGGGGGAAGAACGGAATGCCGCCGCCGACCAGCACCGGGCAGACCATCACCCGGTATTCGTCGATCAGGTCCGAGGCGGCCGCTTCGGCGGCCAGGGTCGCGCCGCCGATCGCGACCTCGCCCTCCCCGGGCTCGGCCCGCAACCGCCCGATCTCCTCCGCCAGGCCGCCGGAGACCAGGCGGGCGTTGCCCTCCACCGACGACAGCGTGCGGGAGAACACCACCTTGGGCAGCGGCTTCCAGAGCGCGGTCCACTCGCGCGTCGGTGCGTCCAGCGAGGGATCCTCGTCGGCGGTCTCCCAGTACAGCATCGTCTCGTACAGCCGCCGTCCCATCACGTGGACGCCGACCCCCCGGATGTCGTCGATCCAGAAGCGGAAGACCTCCTCGTCGGGGCCGGTCCAGTCGAAGTCGCCGTCCGGCCCGACGATGTAGCCGTCGAGCGAGACGCTCATCGAAAAGGTCACCTTGCGCATGGGAAGGCCTCCTTCGTCACGGGTTCGACAGTACGACCGCCGACGGCCGCGGGACTCATCGCGGCGCGCGGGACCCGGCCGTACGGAGGACGCGGCTCCGGCGCCGGGAGTGGCCGGAGGGCGCCGCGCGCGGCGGGGGCATGTCGGCTGGGGGCCACGTGCGCGTAACCGGCGATTCACGCACGCTTGCGAGCATCGCGGAATGCAGCACGCCGCCCGCTCCCGTCGCCGCGCCGGTGCTCCGGCCCCGGTGCCGGCCGCCGCCGCGCCCGCCACGGTGCCGGCCGCCGCCGCGCCCGCCCCGGGGCGCACGCGGAACAATGGGGGCATGAGTGAGCCAGCCGCCGCAGGACCAGGACGCCCGCACCCGCCGCACACCGCGGCCGCCGCACGGCGCGGCGACACCGTCGAGGCGCCGCTCACCGGCGGGGCCGCTGCGACGCAGCCCACCGCGCCCGCCCCGCAACCCTCCGTCGGCTCCATCGCCGCGCACCGCCCGCACGCCGTGGGCCTCAGCGGTCCCGCCCTCGACCCGGACCTCGACTCCGACCCGGACTCCTACGAGCCGGGCCACGGCCCGGACGCCGAGGCGCCGGACCTGCCCGCGGACCGCTTCCTGGATCGCGAGCGCAGCTGGCTGGCCTTCAACGAGCGGGTCCTGGAGCTCGCCGAGGACCCGGAGACCCCCCTCCTCGAACGGGCCAACTTCCTGGCGATCTTCGCCGGGAACCTCGACGAGTTCTTCATGGTCCGCGTCGCCGGCCTCAAGCGCCGCATCGCGACCGGCGTGGCGACCCGTTCCGCCTCCGGGCTCCAGCCACGCGAAGTGCTGGAGGGCATCTGGACCCGGTCCCGCGAGCTGATGGCCCGGCACGCGGCCTGCTTCCAGCAGGACATCGCCCCGGCCCTCGCCGACGAGGGCCTGCACCTGATCCGCTGGCCGGACCTGACGGAGAAGGAGCAGGCCCGCCTGTTCACCCTCTTCCGCCAGCAGATCTACCCCGTGCTGACCCCGCTCGCCGTCGACCCGGCGCACCCCTTCCCGTACATCTCGGGACTGTCCCTGAACCTCGCCGTCGTCGTCCGCAACCCGGTCAGCGGCCACAACCACTTCGCCCGGGTGAAGGTCCCGCCGCTCCTCTCCCGCTTCCTGGAGGCGGGACCGCAGCGGTACGTCCCCCTCGAAGACGTGATCGCCGCGCATCTGGAGGAGCTCTTCCCGGGCATGGAGGTCCTCGCCCACCACATGTTCCGCGTCACCCGCAACGAGGACCTGGAGGTCGAGGAGGACGACGCGGAGAACCTGCTCCAGGCGCTGGAGAAGGAGCTGATGCGGCGGCGCTTCGGGCCGCCCGTCAGGCTGGAGGTCGAGGAGTCCATCGACCCGTACGTGCTCGACCTCCTCGTCCGCGAGCTGAAGGTGAGCGAGGCCGAGGTGTACCCGCTGCCCGGCCCGCTGGACCTCACCGGGCTGGGCGGAGTCGCCGCCACGATGGAGCGGCCTGACCTGAAGTACCGCAAGTTCGTCGCCGGCACGCACCGCGACCTGGCCGAGGTGGAGTCCGCGTCCGCCCCCGACGTGTTCGCGGCCCTCCGGGAGCGCGACGTCCTGCTGCACCACCCGTACGACTCCTTCTCCACCTCCGTGCAGGCGTTCCTGGAGCAGGCCGCTGCCGACCCGGACGTGCTCGCGATCAAGCAGACGCTGTACCGCACGTCGGGCGACTCCCCGATAGTGGACGCCCTGATCGACGCCGCCGAGTCCGGCAAGCAGGTCCTCGTCCTCGTGGAGCTGAAGGCCCGCTTCGACGAGCAGGCCAACATCAAGTGGGCGCGCAAGCTGGAGGAGGCAGGCTGCCACGTCGTCTACGGACTGGTCGGTCTGAAGACCCACTGCAAGCTGTCACTCGTCGTCCGCCAGGAGGGCGAGACACTGCGCCGCTACGCGCACGTCGGCACCGGCAACTACCACCCCAAGACGGCCCGCCTGTACGAGGACCTGGGCCTGCTGACCGCCGACCCGCAGGTCGGCGCGGACCTCTCCGACCTCTTCAACCGCCTCAGCGGCTACTCGCGCCGCGCCACCTACCGGCGGCTGCTGGTCGCCCCGCTCTCGCTGCGCGACGGCCTGGTCTCCCGCGTCCACCGGGAGATCGCCCACCACGAGGCCGGGCAGCCCACCGGTATCAGGATCAAGGTCAACTCGATGGTCGACGAGACCGTGATCGACGCGCTGTACCGCGCCTCGCAGGCGGGTGTGCCGGTGGACGTGTGGGTGCGCGGCATCTGCGCCCTGCGGCCCGGCGTGCCCGGGCTGAGCGACCGGATACGCGTGCGCAGCGTGCTCGGACGGTTCCTCGAACACTCCCGCGTGTTCGCCTTCGAGAACGGTGGCGAGCCGGAGGTGTGGCTCGGCAGCGCCGACATGATGCACCGCAACCTCGACCGGCGCATCGAGGCCATGGTGCGGGTCACCGACCCCGGCCACCGGGCCTCGCTGACGCGGCTGCTGGACAGCGGCACGGCGGACGGCACCGCGTCCTGGCACCTCGGCGCCGACGGGGAATGGACGCGGGTCGCCCACGACGGCGAGGGACAGCCGCTGCGCAACATCCAGGAAATGCTCATCGACGCGCGGAGACGGCGACGTGCCCCGACGACCTGACCGTCCGCCGCTCCGCCCCCTCGACGGGGGCGGCACAACGGCGCGCAGGACGTCGCCCGCCCCGCGCCACCAGGGGGGAACGCCGTGACCACCGGACGACGCGCCGACGTCCGCGCCACCGAACGCCCGCGCCCGCCGCGGCGCCGCGCCGGGCAGACGCCGCCGGAACCCGCCGCCCGCCGTGCGGCCCCGGCCGCTCCGCCGACGGCACCGGAACGGGCAGGTGCGGAGCCGGGAGCGCCCTCGGGCCAGGACCCGCTCGGCGACTACCTCCAGGCCCGGGCCGCCGCGTTCCTGCGCACCCTGCGCGACCACCGGGAGGCCGCCGCCCACGCCGAGACCGCCGCCGAAGCGGCCGAGGCCGTGCGCCGGCTGCGCCGCTCCTCCCGCCGCATCGGCGCCACGCTGCACACCTTCCGCCCGCTGCTCGACCCCGCCTGGGCCGAACAGCTCCGCACCGAACTGAGCTGGCTGTCCGGCACCCTGGCGCGCGAGTACGCCTACGGTGACCGGCTCGACCGACTGCTCGCCGCGCTGCACCGCCTCGCCCACGACGGGGGCGCGATGACGCCCGTGCCGCCCCCGGCCGGCACGCGGAGGGGCACGGCGGGGGAGGGGCGCGACCGGCGCGACGAGGCCCTTCCCGCGGGGGTCGCCCGCGCCGGAGCCCTGCTCGACCGCCGGCTCACCCTGGCCCGTACGCGCGCCCACTCCGCCGCGCTCCAGGCCCTCGGCTCCTCCCGCTTCCACGCCCTCGCGGACACCCTCGCCGTGCTGGCCTCCGAACCGCCCGAGACCCGCACACCCGAGCCGGGCGAGGATCCGGCCCTCGGCGCGTACGCCGAGCGGGCCCGCCTGCGGCTCCTGGACGCCGTCGACGGACTGCCGCTCGCCCGTTCCGAACACCCCTTCCACGCCGAGGCGCTGGCCCGGGCACTCTCCGCCGAGGTGCAGGGCGACAGCGCCTGGCTGCACGTGCGGCTGCTGCTGCGACTGCACCGCTACGCGCAGGAGGTCGTGGGCCCGGACACGCAGGACCCGGCGCAGGGCGCGGCGCCCGGCACGGCGTACGACGCGGCGCCCGGCACGGCGTACGACGCGGCGCTCGCCGCCGCAGGCCGGGAGCTGGACCGGCACCACGACGCCGCGGAGGCCGCGGCGGCCGCCGCGGCGGCCGGCCGTACCCCGCGCATCGCCCCCGCCACGGCGTACGCCCTCGGCGTGCTGCACGCCGACCAGCGGCACGAGGTGGAGGCCGCCCGTTTCGCCTTCGGCCGCCACTGGACGGCGGCCGAGGACGGCCGTCTGCCGGACGGCCGTTCCGGCCCGGCCGGAGACGCCGTCAGCCGGAGCGGCGGGGCGCGGGGGAGCTCCGCGGCGCGAGGGCGTGCCACCGGACGGTGACCTCGCCGTGCCGCCAGCGGCCCGGCCCGTCGACCAGCGGCCAGTCGTCGGCCAGCGCCTGCACGGCACGCACCCAGCGCTGCCGCGCACTCAGCGCGCCGTACGGTGCCGCGGCCGCCCACGCCCGGTCGAAGTCGCGCAGGAACGCGTACACCGGCTCGCCCGGCACGTTCCGGTGGATCAGCGCCTTGGGCAGCCGTTCGGCCAGGTCGGAGGGCCGGTCCAGACCGGCGAGCCGGGCCGCGAACGTCACCGTGCGCGGGCCCTCCGGCCCGAGCGCCACCCAGACGTGGCGGCGGCCGATCTCGTCGCAGGTCCCCTCGACGAGCAGCCCGCCCGGCGCCAGCCGGGCCGCGAGGCGCTCCCAGGCGCCCCGCACCTCGTCCTCGGCGTACTGGCGCAGCACGTTCGCCGCGCGGATCAGCAGCGGACGCCGCTCCAGCGGCACCTCGAACCCGCCCAGCCGGAAGTCCAGCCCCTCCCGCACGTACGGCCGTGCGGCGGAGACCCGCGCGGGGTCGATCTCCAGGCCCACCACCCGTACGTCCCGGCGCACCCGCTTCAGGCGGGACAGCAGCTCGACCGCCGTCCACGGCGCGGCGCCGTAGCCCAGGTCGACGGCGAGCGGACCCTCCGGCGCGCGCCGCAGCGCGGGCCCGTGCGCGTGGGCGATCCACCGGTCCATCCGGCGCAGCCGGTTCGGGTGCGTCGTGCCCCGCGTCGCCGACCCGACGGGACGTGAGGGGAGCCGGCCGACCATCCCCCGACCCTATCCCGCACCTCCCTGCGGCCTTCCGGCTCGGGAGGCCGCAGGGAGGGGCGGGACCGGCTCCCGGTCCGCCGCGCCCGGTGGCGTGCGTCCCACTCCGCGTGGACTGCGGCGAACGGCGCTTCGCTCTGCCCACGGGGTGCGCGGCGCCCCCGCCGCAGCCGACCCGCCGGGGAACCGTGCCCGCGCCCCGGTCATCCACGCCCGCGTGGACTCGGCGCCGGCGAGCCGCCGTGCGCAACCGCCGGGCCGGGCCCCGAGCGCACCCCGCGAGCAGGGTGACGGCGTGCCCCGGCGCGCCGTGCACGCAGGCGAGGTGAGGGATCCCGCCCCAGCGGGCACCCGGCGCCGAACGGGTTCTCCGGGCGGGCCCGTGCGGGCACGGTCCGCAGGCCCCGACCGTCACGATTCGGCAAAGTCGAAATGCAGAGCAACGCCCACGGTGTTGTAGCCCTCGCACAACCGCCCACGGAGGAGGCACGCGACGTGAGCCAGTCCCCGTCCCGGCTCGGCGGCGGCCTCCGCCGCCGCACGCGCCCGCACGGTACGACGCCCGGCGGCGTCGCCCCCGGCGGCACCCCGCAGGGCATGCTGCCGTCGCCACGTCACCTTCTGCACCCGCGGCGCCCCCGCCGCATCGCCATGCTGAGCGTGCACACCTCCCCGCTGCACCAGCCCGGCACCGGCGACGCGGGCGGCATGAACGTCTACATCGTCGAACTGGCCCGCCAGCTCGCCGCCGCGGGCATCGAGGTCGAGGTCTTCACGCGCGCCACCACAGGTGCACTCGACCCGACCGTCGAACTCGCCCCCGGCGTCCTCGTCCGCCACATCGACGCCGGTCCGTACGAAGGGCTGGCGAAGGAGGAGCTGCCCGCGCAGCTCTGCGCCTTCACCCACGGCGTGATGCAGGCGTGGGCCGGGCACCGGCCGGGCCACTACGACCTGGTGCACTCCCACTACTGGCTGTCCGGCCACGTCGGCTGGCTGGCCTCGCAGCGCTGGGGCGTCCCCCTGGTGCACACCATGCACACCATGGCCAAGGTCAAGAACGCCTTCCTGGCCGAGGGCGACGCCCCGGAGCCGCCCGCCCGCGTGATCGGCGAGCAGCAGATCGTACGGGCCGCCGACCGGCTCATCGGCAACACCGCCGAAGAGGCCCGCGACCTGGTCCACCACTACGACGCCGACCCGGCGCGCACCGACGTCGTGCACCCCGGCGTGAACCTGGAGACGTTCCGCCCCGCCGACGGGCGGGCCGCGGCCCGTGCCCGGCTCGGGCTGCCGCAGGACGCGCTGGTTCCGCTCTTCGCCGGCCGCATCCAGCCCCTGAAGGCCCCCGACGTCCTGCTGCGCGCCGTCGCCCAGCTGGTCGACGCGGACCCCTCCCTCCGCTCCCGCCTGCTGGTGCCGGTGGTCGGCGGGCCCAGCGGCAGCGGCCTCGCCAAACCCGAACGTCTCCAGAAGCTCGCGGCCCGGCTCGGCATCGCCGACCTGGTCCGGTTCCGCCCGCCGGTCGGGCAGGCGCAGCTGGCCGACTGGTACCGCGCGGCGAGCGTGCTGGTGATGCCGTCGTACAGCGAGTCGTTCGGCCTGGTCGCCTTGGAGGCGCAGGCATGCGGCACGCCGGTGGTCGCCGCGTCCGTCGGCGGCCTCCCCGTGGCCGTGAGCGACCGGGAGAGCGGCTTCCTCGTCCCCGGCCACGACCCGGCCGACTACGCGCGCGCCCTGCGCCGCTTCCTCGACGACGACGCCCTCGGCGCCCGCATGGGCGAGGCAGCCGCCCGCCACGCCGCCGACTTCGGCTGGGACGCGGCGGCCGCCGCCACCGCCGAGACGTACACCGCCGCGCTCCAGTCCCGGCGCCGTCGCCTACGATCACTGCATGGCTGAGCCGACGCCGACGTCACCGACCGCCGTGCTGGAGCAGTCGCTCCGGGACGCCGACATCGACTGGGAGAACCCCTCCGACGGCACCTACGTCGTCACCCTCCCGGGCACCCGCAAACTGTCGACCACCTGCTCCCTCGTCGTCGGACGGCACTCCCTCTCCGTCAACGCCTTCGTGGTGCGCTGCCCAGACGAGAACCACGCCGAGGTGCACCGCTGGCTGCTGGAGCGCAACACCCGCCTCTACGGGGTGAGTTACGCGATCGACAGGCTCGGCGACGTCTACCTCGTCGGCCGCCTCCCGCTCGCCGCCGTCACGCCCGACGAGATCGACCGGCTGCTCGGCACCGTCCTGGAGAACGCCGACGGCTCCTTCAACACCCTCCTGGAGATGGGCTTCGCCGACGCCATCCGCAAGGAGTACGCCTGGCGCACCTCCCGCGGCGAGTCCACCCGCAACCTCGACGCCTTCGCCCACCTCACCCGGGACGCCGACACCACGTCCTGACCCCAGGCGACGCCCGCGTGGCGGGGGCAGCGGGCCTGACACCCCCACACCAGGTCAAACGGGGTGACGCTACGCTGAGCGGGTGAGAGACAAGAGAACAGCCGGACGATGGGTCGGCGCCGCCCTGGCCGCCGCCACGGTCCTCACGTCCGGGTGCGCGGCCCCGGTCGACCCCGACACACTCCCCGGCGTGTACCGCAACGACGAGACCGGCGGTGAGCTGGTGCTCGCGTCCGACCGGACGTTCTCCGCCACCGACGTCTCCACGGACGACTCGCCCGACACCGACGACTTCAGCGGCAGTTGGGACGTCGTCGAGCGGGAGACGGCCGACGACTTCGTCTACCTGGCGATCGAGGACGGCACCCTCGGCCGGATCGGCGGCATCCAGCTCTACACGGGAAGCCCCGGGACGGTGTACTTCCGGTACGACCCGGACGGTCCGCCCTCCCTGATCCTCACCAGGACCACCGCGTCGTAGGGCCCTCCAGCAGCGGCGGCCCGCGGCGGCGCCACCGCCCGCCGTACCGGCTCCGGACCGCTCACGCCCGGGGACGTTCCGCGCCTCGGACCGTCCCGAGGCCGCGCCCGCCCGGTCGTCTACGCTCGGACGCATGGCCGACGCACCGTACAAGCTGATCCTGCTCCGCCACGGCGAGAGCGAGTGGAACGCGAAGAACCTGTTCACCGGCTGGGTGGACGTCAACCTGACCGAGAAGGGCGAGAAGGAGGCCGTCCGCGGCGGCGAGCTGCTGACGGAGGCCGGCCTGCTCCCGGACGTCGTGCACACCTCGCTCCAGAAGCGGGCCATCCGCACCGCGAACCTCGCCCTCGAGGCCGCCGACCGCCACTGGATCCCCGTCCACCGCAGCTGGCGCCTCAACGAGCGCCACTACGGCGCCCTCCAGGGCAAGGACAAGGCCCAGACGCTCGCCGAGTTCGGCGAAGAGCAGTTCATGCTGTGGCGCCGCTCGTACGACACCCCGCCGCCGGAGCTCGCCGACGGCACCGAGTGGTCGCAGAGCGGCGACGCGCGCTACGCCGACATCCCCAGCGAGCTGCGTCCCCGCACCGAGTGCCTCAAGGACGTCGTCGGCCGCATGATGCCCTACTGGTACGACGGCATCCTCCCCGACCTCCTCGCCGGCCGCACGGTCCTCGTCGCCGCCCACGGCAACTCGCTCCGCGCCCTGGTCAAGCACCTCGACGGCGTCTCCGACGCCGACATCGCCGGCCTCAACATCCCCACCGGCATCCCGCTCTCCTACGAGCTCGACGCCGACTTCCGCCCCCTCAACCCCGGCGGCACCTACCTCGACCCCGACGCCGCCAAGGCGGCCATCGAGGCCGTCAAGAACCAGGGCAAGAAGAAGTAAGGGAAACGGCCAGGCCCCTGACCTGCACATACGGCGCGGATCAGGGGCCCGCGTTTGCTCTGGGCCCAGCGTGGGCCCTCAGCGTGGAGAGTCGTCCGGCCGTAGAGCCCTGCCGAGAGCGATCCGTGCGCGGTCCCGACTGCTCGGCATCAGGTGGGCGTACACCTTCAGCGTCAGCCCCGGGTCGGAGTGACCGAGGTACTCGCTGACTGCCTTGATGCTCTCTCCCGCGTCCAGCAGAACCGACGCGTAGAAGTGCCTCAGCGCGTGCATGCCGTGCTCTCGCGCGGCGGCATGCTCTCGGCTCTTCGCGTGGGGGATGACGCCGACCTTCGCGAGTGCGGGCTTCCAGTGGTCCTCGTTCAGCGACGTACGCCAGACGTGACCGCCACGGGGACCGGTGAAGAGCAGGCGCTTGGTCACGGGCGATCCGCCGGCACGCATCCACGGCAACGTGACCTCTATCGGTGGGAAGAGCTTCATGTGCGCCTTGAGCGCATCCGCCACGGGCCCTGGTAGCGGCACGTCGCGCAGCTTGCCGCCCTTCGGCGGGGCGAATACCGGCGCGCTCAGACTCAGCTTGAGCTGCTGGACGACGTGAAGCGTGTCGTTGTCGAAGTCGAGTTCTTCGACGGACAACCCGAGGATCTCGCCCTGTCGCAGTCCGCACCCGGCGCCAACGTCCACCATGGGCCGGAACCGTTCGACCAAGGCAGCGCGCATGGCGAAGACCCTTTCCGGCAGCCAGGGGACCACCCGCCGGGCGCCCATCTCCGGGAGCGTCACCGTGCGCGAGTTGCAGGGGTTCCGGGGCAGACAGCCGTCCTCGACGGCCGCGCTCAGGATGGCCCGCACGTTGGAGAAGATGACGCGGGCGTACGAGCCGGACATGCCGGACGCTTCGAGCTGCGTCACGAACTCGCGAATATGACTCGGCTGGAACGACCCCAGCGGGCGCGTCCCGATGCGCGGGAAGGCATGCAGCTTGAGCTGAGACTGCATGGAGGCCCGCGTATTTGGGTCGCCGCTCTGGCTCGCCAGCCACTGCTCCGCGAACTCCTGGAACGATGTTCGTGCCGCGTTCGGGTCGATGTACTGGCCGCGCGCCACGTCGGCGCTGATGGTGCTGAGCCACTGCTCAGCAAGGCGCTTCTGCCCGTCGGCGAAGGACTTGGATTTCCGCTTGCCATCAGGTGCGAAGTAGCGCGCCCGGTAACGTAGGCCGTTCCCGTGGCGGGCCGTCTTGGTGCGGACGGTCTTGCCGTTGGCGTCCGTCTCGGTCTTGAACCAGCGGTCTTGGATGCTTCCGGGCATCGGGTTGGGTCTCCTCGTGGTGCTGTGGGTTTCGGCGGGTGCGGGGCTGTCCGTAGGAGCTGCTGCGGGCGTTTCCTGCGGCGGTCGCCGAGGTGGTGAAACTCGATATCTGTGCAGGTCAAGCGAAAGATGCGGCGATATCCGAGACGAAACCGGTTTCGGGCCGGGCGAAACTGTGGTCCAGCCTCGAAACCGGGCTGTGCGTCGTCGGCGTCGCGGGGGCCGTCACGCCCCCGTGACGCCGTGACCCGTGGTGTCACGCGGCCTGTTGGCTGCTCCGCTGGTCGATCCAGGCCCGTACGGCGGCGGGGTCGTAGCGCAGGTGCTTGCCGATGCGGAAGCCGGGCGGACCGGTGCGCTTGCGGCGCCAGGCGTAGACGGTCTCCAGCGGCACGGACAGGAGGTCGGCTACGTCTTGCGGGGTCAGGTACCGGTCGGGGAGTCCGGCGCGCAGGGCGTGGACGGGCAGCGTTTCGGGTGTGCTGCGCATTCTGGTGTTCACTCCTTGTGACCGCGATGGGGCATGGCCGGGTAGGGGTGGGTGTGGAATAGAGAGCTGCTGCATCGCAGTGTCCGAAGCGTCCGCAGCGTCCGGTGGGCTGTTGCGGTGCAGCTCAGGGCGGGGGCGCGGTGTGGACGCTGTGCCGGACACTGCGGGCGCTGAGGGCTCTTAGCGTCCGGTGCGGCGTCCGTGCCGGGGGGCTTCTCTGCCGGTCTCGGGCTGGCCCTTGCCGGGCGCTATTCCTCCTGTTCAGGCAGGGCGGGTTGGGGGCCGACGTGGGCGAGGGGCGGTTGTGCGGCGGTGGGTTCGGTGTCGGACGCTGCCGGTGTTCCGGGGTCGGTGCGGGTGAGGACGTAGAGCCGGTGGCGGTGCTTGCCCCCGCTACGTTGCGTGTCGTCCACGGCGATGCCGACGGACCGCAGGAGCGGAGCGAGGCGTTTGACCTTCCCGCCGGCGCGGGTGGCGTCCTTGGGCCAGCCCTGGGGGCGTGGCCCGTCGGTGGGGGTGAGCTGTTCGAGGAGTTGAGCGGCCGTCCCTTGCCAGGTGCCCGCCTGCTCGACCAGGGCGGCCACGGCCGCGCCGAAGGGGTCGCCTTCCAGAGCGTCGCTGGCGACGTTCTCGGAGGTGGCCAGGTAGGAGCCGAGGGTGTCCCAGCCTTGGACGTGGTCCACGGCGGCCAGCACGCGGGCGAAGTCGGCCATGCGCGGCATCGTGGACAGCCGCACCGTGGGCAGCACCGCGAGCACGGAGGCGAGCAGGTCGCACAGCGCCCCGAGAACGGCGGGTCGGGCGGCGGCGAACGCCTGGTCCAGCTCTTCCTCCGTACGGCGGCGGTCCTCCCCGATGAGCTGCAAGTCGAGCATGAGCAGCCGTTCGGCAAGGTCGCCCGCGAGAGCTCCCGCGTCGATGGTGGTCATGGCCAGCACGCGCCGGAACTCCAGCACCACGACGTCGTCGTCGGTGTACAGGGCGCGGTCCACGATGCCGTCACCGGTCACGGCCTTGCACAGCGTGTCGGAGAGCCAGGCCGGGATGGTGGAGATGTTGTCCAGGCACAGCGCCCAGGAGTTGAACGCCTGTGCCGACCACGCCTTGATGTCCCGCGGCTGCGAGCGCTTGGGCGCGGGGGTTGGGTCGATCAGGTTGACGACCATCTGCGCGGTCTTGGACTTCCCCGTGCCCTGCTCTCCCTTGAACGTCAGGATCGGGTGCGGGATCGAGGGAATCCACGCGGCCACCAGCCATGCCACGAGCTGGCGGAAGGTGGTGTCGTCCATGTTCACCAGGGCGTGCAGCTTCGCCAGCCCGTCGCCGTCGAGGGACGGTGCCGGCATGGGCGACATGGCTCCGGAGCGGCGGAAGATGACGGGGGATCGGTCCGCTACTTCCCAGCCCAGAGCGGAGATGGTCACGCACCGGCCGTCGGCGGTGCCCAGGTCGATGACGATCCCGCCGTCGGGGTTGGGTGCGACCCGAAGGTGCACCGCTACCGGGTCGGCGGCGGCCACGCCTTCCAGCACGGTCATGGCGTCCGCGAGCGCGGATTGGGTGGGCACCGCGCCGTCGTGGGTGTCGGTGTACAGCCGGGCGAGCTGCTGGCGCAGTCCTGCCTTGCCGCGTAGCGGGAGCGCGATGTTCGGGCCGTCCTTGGCGACCGCGTAGGGCCGTCCGTCCTCGGAGGTGACCAGCGCGTACCGTTCACGGGCCAGAGCAACCAGCTCCGTCGCGGGCGACGGCTTCTTACCACCCTCCGACGGCGCCCCTGCCGAACGGCCCCCGGCAGGCGCCGGGCGTTCACGGCCGTTCACGCTCGTTCGGGCACTCACGCAATACCTCCTTCGCACGCAGCGTCCGTTCCGAGGGCACGCGCCCCCATGCCGGGCGCGCGAGTGGTCATTCCGACGGCTTCCGGACACGTTCCGGCGACGGGCCGAACCGTTCCGAGCACGGAAGGCGCCGGTAGGTAGCACGTGACCGCGACCAGTCCCGAGATGACCACCTCGGCACCCGTCTTCCGGGTCCTATTCCGCAGGTCATCCGGGGTACGGGCGCCCGCCTCGGTTACCACCAGGCAGGGCCGTTCGACAACGCCTGACGTGGTCACCCACGCCGGGAACATCCAGAGGCCGCACGCCTGGGACGGACGACCGCCGGCACGGCGCGGTGAACCTCCGTGAACACCCATGAACAGCCCTGAACACATGCCGCCCCTCACGCCGCGACCGCCAAGTCACCGCCGGTCGTGCTGCGGTACATCCCCTGGCTTCCGCGCGAGGTGACCAGGCCCTCATCGCGCAGCGTCTTCATGGCGGTCCGGACCGTCTTGCTGGAACAGCGCAGGCGCGCCATCAACACCCGCTCCGCCGGCACACGCTCACCCGGCGCCAGCTCCGCCACCTCGCCGCGCAGCACCTCGGCAAGGGCGCGTGCTGCCTCACCCTTCTTCCGCGCGGTCGTGGACGGCGCCGCACCAGGATTCTTCAGCGCCACGGCGCAGATGTAGCTGGACTTGATCGCGTCGCGCGGGACCCCGAGCCGCGCGGCGATCTCGTTACCGTGCAGCCCCTCGCCCAGGTGCAGGAGAAGAACCTGACGCGGCAGGTCGTCGACTCGCAGCAGAGCCTCACGCTGAGCGTCGGGAAGCTTGGCCAGCCCTTCGCGCTGCCACGCCGGGAGAGTCGCCAGCGCTACAGGCTCCCGTGCCGCCTCCGCATGGCACAGCTGAAGGCGCAACAGCGCAGTATCGACCAGGCGGCGCCCAGTGGTGGCATCGCACTCCAGATGCTCACCCAGCACCTTCATCGGACAGCCGTCCAGCCGCAGGAGCAGGGCGGCACGCTCCCGTTCTGGCAGCGCATCGACCAGACGTAGCAGCGACGCAGACGGCGCCGTGAGGGGGCAAGGCTCGGACATCAAAGGGCACAGCACGTTGCACGTCACCGGGTCGCTCCAGTCGACCGGCCGCTCGTGTGAACGCGAACGCCCGAAGTGCCGACCGATCTGCGTCTTCACCCGGGCGAAGAGCATTCCCCGGGTCTCGTTGTCGCTCAGCACATCGGGACGAAGCAGGTCTTTGGCCCCCGTCCGGGACACCTCGATCCACGCCTCCTGCGCGATGTCCTCAGCCAGCGACTCAGCCGCAGCGAAGCCCCACCCGTAGCCAGTGAGCTTCCGGCGCGCGTAGCCCACCAGCCGAGTGCCGAACTTCTCGTACAGCACCGCGAGTCGTTCCGACTGCTCGGGCGTCAGCGGCACGTCCTCCCCGTGCCGAAGCTTCCGGCCACCCGGGCCATTCCCCCGCCGGGCGGTTGTCCCGACGGCACGTTCAGCAGTGATTCCAGGCATGATGGAGACACCCCTTCGAGGGTCGAGGAGCGGCTATCTGCTTGGCGGTGGAGGGCCGCTCCTTGCTTGTCCTGACCAGCTTTTGACCAGGGCTTTTTGCACCCCTCCGGCCAGTCGATCCGCCCGGTGGGTACATGCCTAGGGTTCCCTAGGGCACCCTAGGGTGTCAAGCGGTACAGTAGGGAACCGACCACAGAGATGCGAAGGAGCTGATGGCGAGATGGCGGACCAGGCCGACAATCGAGCGCCGTATGCGCAGATTGCCGCCCATTACGCGGAACTGATCACGTCCGGCGAGCTACGGCCGGGCACGCTTCTGCCGAGCATCAAGAACCTTGCGCAGCAGTGGAGCGTCAGCACGGCGACCGCCGAGAAGGCGTTGCGGAGGTTGCGCAACGACGGACTCGTCAGGGGCATTCATGGCATCGGGACGGAGGTGCTGGACCTTCCTGCCCCGATGTCTTCCGGGTCGCAGCGCCAGGACCGAGGGAGCCGTACCGGCTCCAGTTGGGGGTCCGGCGAGCGATCCGACTCCCACACCGCCTCAGTGGTGCCGGCACCTGCTGATGTAGCTCAGGCGCTGGACATCCAGTCGGGTTCGGAGGTGATCAGGCGCCGCCGTGTCTACCGCGACCGGCACGGCATCGTTGCTCACTCGACGTCGTGGATCCCCGCCGGGTACGCCGACCTCATCCCGCAACTGACGAAGAGCGAGCGCCTGACTGGGGGAACGTCTCTACAGCTCATTGCTCAGGCGACCGGCCGCCCTATCACGCACCGGATCGACACTGCGTCGGCGCGTCTGTTGACCTCTGAGGATGCAGAGCTCCTGGAATTGGACCCTGCAAAGCGGTCAAGTGAGCCGGTGGTCGTGATGACCGCGAGGTTCGTGGACAGCGAAGACAACGTCGTGGAGTACGGCATCGACCTTGGGAGCCCCGGCCGCACTTGGCGAACGGAATCGGAAGTCACCTCGTGACGACGCCCGACGACAGGCGCCGGCCATTCTGTGTGCTGATGGCCGGCCTGCCCGGCTCGGGCAAGACGACGTTGTCCCGAGCGCTCACGGCTCGTGGGTTCGTCAGGCTGTGTCCTGACGAAGAGATGTATCACCGGCATGGCGTCTACGGAGTCGACTTTCCACGGGGCACGTTTCCGGTGCTTGAGCGCCCAGTCCTTGAAGAGGCCGCCGTGGAACTCCGCGAGCAACTCCGGGCGGGTCATGACGTGGTGGTTGACCACGGCTTCTGGACGCCGGATGACCGTGCTCGGTGGCACTCAATCGCGACGGATGCCGGTGCGATCGTGAGACTGGTCTACCTAGAGGCGAGTCACGAAGAGCTCTGGTCGCGCGTGAGCAAGCGGAATGCGGAGCATGCCACCGACCCGAACTCCATCTACTTCGCTGAAAGTGACCTGCTCCGCTACCGAAATCGTTTCGTACCTCCGGGGGTGGATGAGCCACACATGGTGTACGACGGTGACCCGCGCACGGTACTGAAAGCGCTAGAAGCAGGATAAGAAGGACGCCTTCGGCGACGCATTTCGCGCCGCCCACGGCTGTCGTCGCTACCTCCGCATTGGCGAGCTCGGCAGTGTGGTCGGGGCCACCGCGGTGTCAGTGTCCGCAGCGTCCGGCCCCTCCCCTCCTAAGAGCCGTTCTGACCTGCACAAAAGCGCTCTTAGGTGAGGGGGGCGCCGGACGCTGCGGACACTGTCGGACGCTGGGTACGGTGCATAGCGTCCGATGCCTCGGTGCAGGTCACATGGGGTGCGCTGGCCCTGTCGGACGCTGCGGACACTGCTTTCCCCCAACTCTCTAGTTGAAGCCAAGAGCGTGATGCTCACGGGGCGGTCGAACCTTTCCGTTCGCTACATCGCCGTGGTGGGGTGCGAGCGCAGGCGCCTGCTCGGACTTGTCGCTTGCCGCTTGTCTTGTCGCTTGTCGCCTACCAGGTCAGAGCCGCTTTCAGGGCGTACCAGCCCAGTGGACGACCTCGTTGTGGTGGCCGACAAGCGACAAGCGACAAGTTGGAGCAGGGGTGTTACCCACCCTGCAACCGGTACTTCGGACAGCCGGTTGCACTTCGGTGGGTGGTCAACCGCCTGCAACCATCGCTGACCTGCGAAGTTGCAGGTTGACCCAGGTTGCGGGGGAGGGGGCCTACGCGCGCACGTGCGCGCGAGGGCGCAAAGCACCTCCTTGCGGCGCCGTGAAGGGGGTCGTCGCGGCCTGACGCAGCGTTGGGGGTCTTCGACCCTCGCGGAAGGGCGTCACGCGCTCAGAGAGGCGTCTACGCCCTTCGGTTGATTCGGACGCCGTTCGCGGTGGGGTGTCAGAGTCGGGCCCTTGCCCTTGCGCTGCGCGTATTCGCTGGGAGAGGGGTGGCGGCTCAAGACAAGAGGAGCACGGCCCGCGTGCTCCTCTTGCTTGTAGCGTGCGCCGGCCAGGGAGGGACACACAGTCGGCGGGGGTGAGCGCCGCCTAGAGGCGGGGGCAGGGACCCGACGGAGGCGAGTCCCTGGCTCCCTACCAGGGGTATTTTCGCAGGTAGAACCAGGTCTCACGCGCCAGGGAGGCCGGTAGGGAGAACTCCCTCTATACCGGCTGACTCCCTCCGCTTCACCTGATGATGATTCGGCCGCACCCGCCGAATCAGCCCCTCCGAGGGGTCAGCAGTGGGCGTCCAAGAAGATGTCGCCGAAGGCGTCCTTCTGGGCCCCCTCTGGGCCCTCCAGCATCGACCGACAACGACCAACGACGGCTATCAACGACGGTTCGACTCCAGGTCAGGCGGGGTGCGGCGCCTGTTGACCAGGGGCGAAGAACGGGCCCCTCAGACCCAGTGCAAGAAGAAGTAGCAAGCCCGATCGGGTCCCTGACCTGCGCACGCGGTGCGGGTCAGGGGCCCTCGTGAGACCGGCACGTCGGCGGTCGCGATGGACGGCGACGGCGAAGGCCCACCCCAGGAACCCCGTCCGACGGCGCGGCGGAGTGCGGAGGGCCGGGCGGGCACCGTGTGCCCGCCCGGCCCTCGTGACGACGGGTGGTGTCAGTCGCCGCAGCAGCTGCCGCCGCACTGGCAGGAGCCGCCGGACTGGCAGCCGCAGCCACAGCCGGAGCCGCAGCCGCAGGCGCCGAGCACCGGCGGGGGCGGGCTGTCGCGGGCCGTGGGGGAGAGGGGCGGGTGGGGCATGGTTCCTCCTCTTGGGCGGGACTGTCATGCGCTCGCATCCCTGCCCGCCCGGACACGTCCTAGCCGCGCGCGGCCCCGGCGTGCGGGAGCGCGACGGGGCGTGCAGCGTGCGCCGGTTCCCGCCCCGAGGGCGTCACGCGCCCTCGGCGGGCTCCGTCGAGTCCGTGCCGGAAGGGGAGGCGGCGGGGGCGGCACCCGCCGGTGCGCCGCCCTCGGTCAGCTCGTCGACGTAGTCGCCGGTGACGAGGTAGACCACGCGCCGGGCCACCGACACGGCGTGGTCGGCGAACCGTTCGTAGTACCGGCCGAGGAGGGTGACGTCGACGGCTGTCTCGATGCCGTGCTTCCAGCGGTCGTCCATCAGGTGCTGGAAGAGCGTGCGGTGCAGGTCGTCCATCTTGTCGTCGTCGTGCTCCAGCTGGAGCGCGGTGTCGACGTCCTTGGTGATGATCACCTCGGCGGCCTTGGCCATCAGGCGCTGCGCGAGCTGCCCCATCTCCAGCAGCGTGGCCTGGAGGTCCCGCGGCACCGGGGAGTCGGGGAAGCGCAGCCGTGCGACCTTCGCCACGTGCTGGGCGAGGTCGCCCGAACGCTCCAGGTCCGCGCTCATCCGCAGCGACGTGACGACGATCCGCAGGTCCGTGGCGACGGGCTGCTGCCGGGCGAGCAGCTGGATGGCCTTGGTCTCCAGGTCGCGCTGGAGGTCGTCGACCTTCTCGTCCGCCGCGATCACGCTCTCGGCGAGCTTGAGGTCCGCGTCGAGCATCGCCGTGGTGGCGCGGCCGATCGCGGAGCCGGCGAGCCGTGCCATCTCGACCAGGCTGTCGCTGATCGAGTCCAGCTCCTCGTGGTACGCGTCCCGCATGCTTGTCCTTCCTCGCGTGGCGTGTCCGGGGGCGGACGGGCTGTTGCTCCGACCGGGTGGTTCGCCCCCCACGCTGCCACGTTCGGGGTGGAATGCGTCCTCTTCCGGCCGCACAAGTGAATCAGCTCCGACACCGAGGTGAACTCTGGGGGACGAGTGTTCGGGACCGCCCCGGAAGGGCTGGGGGCGTGCGGTTTCCGCCGCATAACCTGGGAGCCATGGACGTGAACGCGGCAGTCGCCGCAGTGGCCGCGATCGCCGGTGTCTGCACCGGCGTGATCGCCATGTTGGCGTTCCGGTGGAGCGAGCGCGAGCAGGCGCGCCCCACCCGTACCGCGCTGCACACCGACCCGGCGACGCTGCCGCCGGGCGTGGACACCGTCCTGTCCGTGCTCCGCTCGTCGGCCGTCGTGCTGGACGAGGCCGACGCCGTGGTGAAGGCCAGCTCCGCCGCGTACGCCCTGGGGCTGGTGCGGGGCGGGCGGCTGACCGTGGACGAGATGCTGCGGATGGCGCGCGACACGCGCCGCGACGGAGAGATACGCCAGATCGAGCTGGACCTGCCGCGCCGCGGCTCGGGCCGGGGCGGCGACGCCCTCGCCGTGTCGGCGCGCGTGGCGCCGCTCGGGTCCCGCCTGGTGCTGCTGCTGGTCGAGGATCTGACGGAGGCCCGCCGGATCGAGGCGGTGCGCCGCGACTTCGTGGCCAACGTCAGCCACGAGTTGAAGACGCCGGTCGGCGCGCTGTCGCTGCTCTCCGAGGCCGTGATGGACGCCTCGGACGACCCCGAGGCCGTGGAACGCTTCGCCGGCCGGATGCAGAACGAGGCGACCCGGCTGACCAGCCTGGTGCAGGAGCTGATCGACCTCTCCCGGGTGCAGAACGACGACCCGCTGGAGGACTCGGAGCCGGTGCAGGTCACCGAACTGGTCGGGGAGGCGCTGGACCGCTGCCGGCAGTCGGCGTCGAACAAGCAGATCACCCTCGCGTCCGGAGGCACCGAGAACCTCCACGTGTGGGGGAACCGCGGGCAGCTCGCCGCCGCGCTCGGCAACCTCGTCGAGAACGCGGTCAACTACTCGCCGGCCCGTACCCGGGTCGGCATCGCCGGGCGGCGCATCGCCGCGCCGGGCGGCGACCTCGTCGAGATCGCGGTGACCGACCAGGGCATCGGCATCTCGGCGGCGGACAAGGAGCGGATCTTCGAGCGGTTCTACCGCGTCGACCCGGCCCGCTCCCGCGACACCGGTGGCACCGGCCTCGGCCTCGCCATCGTCAAGCACGTGGCCGCCTCGCACGGCGGAGAGGTCACCGTGTGGAGCGCGGAGGGCCAGGGCTCCACCTTCACCCTGCGGCTGCCGGAAGCCGGCAACGCCCGGGAGAAGGCGGAGTCCGGCCGCGAAGGCCGGTCCGGCCGCCGCGAGCACCGCCTCAGCGGTGCGCTGCAGGAACCGTCCGACTTCGACGACGAGGACGACGGGGTGCACGACCCCACCACATCCCCATCACGACCACGTACATCTGACGCCCCGGAGGTCCTCCCGTGACCCGAGTGCTCGTCGTCGAGGACGAGGAATCGTTCAGCGACGCACTGTCGTACATGCTGCGCAAGGAAGGCTTCGAGGTCGCGGTGGCGTCCACGGGGCCGGAAGGGCTTGACGAGTTCGAGCGGAACGGCGCCGACCTGGTGCTGCTCGACCTGATGCTGCCGGGCCTGCCCGGCACGGAGGTGTGCCGCCAGCTCCGCGGCCGCTCCAACGTTCCAGTGATCATGGTGACCGCCAAGGACAGCGAGATCGACAAGGTCGTGGGGCTGGAGATAGGAGCCGACGACTACGTGACGAAGCCCTTCTCCTCCCGGGAGCTGGTCGCCCGGGTGCGCGCGGTGCTGCGGCGCCGCGGCGAGCCGGAGGAGGTCGAGCCGGCGGCGCTGGAGGCCGGACCGGTGCGCATGGACGTCGACCGGCACGTGGTGACGGTCGGCGGCGGCAAGGTGGACCTGCCGCTGAAGGAGTTCGACCTGCTGGAGATGCTGCTGCGTAACGCCGGCCGCGTGCTGACCCGCATGCAGCTCATCGACCGGGTGTGGGGCGCGGACTACGTCGGCGACACCAAGACGCTGGACGTGCACGTCAAGCGGCTGCGGGCGAAGATCGAGCCCGACCCGGGCGCGCCCCGCTATCTGGTCACGGTGCGCGGCCTGGGATACAAGTTCGAGCCCTGACCGGACCGCCTCCGGGGTGCCGCACGTCGGCGCGCCGCGGGGCCGTACGGAAGCGGCCGGGCTCTCGTCCGCCGCGGGGTCGGTGTTCTCCTCGCCGGGTGCGGGAGAGCCGGTCGGGGAGCCCGTGGGCGACCCCGTGGGCTCGCCGGTCGGCTCGCCGGGGCGCGGCGACGGGTTGCCGGTGGGCGCGCCGGAGGGGGTCGGCCGCGCGCTGGGGGCGAAGCGCTCGTAACCGTCGTGGTCCGAAGGCACGACCGCGGCGCGCAGCTCCACCTTGCCGGTGCGGCTGAAGACGAAGGTGATGGCCTGCATCTCGCCGGGGCTGACCGTGCCCGGGTCCGGTACGAACGCGGAGGCGTGGCCCTTGCCGCCCAGCGCCAGGTGGCCCTCGGCGGGCACCGTGAGGGCGTTCTTCCCCGTGGGCGGGCTCAGCCTGACGCGGCCGTCGACGCCCTTGATGCGGATGGCCTCGAGGGTCTCCGGCTTCCGGCTGTCGTTGAAGATGCGGGCCGACACGCCGACGGGGCCCTCTCCGTCCTCGGTGGTGATGATGTTGACGGCCTCGACCTTGATCGGGCCGGCCTGCTTGCTGGCGCTGTCCGGCTCGACCTGCAGGGTCGCGGCGTTGTCCCCCGCGCCGCACGCGGTGAGCGTGAGGACGCAGGAGGCGAGGGCGGTGGCGGCGAGGGTGCCGCGTCGAAGGCTGCTGCTCACGGCGGCGGCAACTCCTAGGACGAGCTCTGGCGGCCGAACGGCGTGCCCGGTCGCGGACGGTGGTCGGTTGTGGGCTCACAGGCTACCGACCCCGCGCGCGAGGGCCGCAGCCGCCCCTCCGGCGCTGCGCGGAGTGGGTGAGTGCCGTGCCGGAGCCGGGGGCCGCGATGTGGTGGATTCCCCGTCCTGACGGGTCGGTGGGATTCTCGGGAAAGAATGTGAGAACGTCGGCCGGAATTGATCACTGTCGGTGCGGCCGACCGGCGGAACGCGGCCGTGTTCGCCGTCCGGAACTGTTCGCTGATCAATTCCGGAGAACGGGCGAACGGGTTCCCCGGTGAACCGGACATAACGGGCATTCGGCCTACGGTTCCCCTTCTCGCCGGGCCCTTCCGGGGGTCGTTTCGGTACCCGCGAAGACGCGTCCCGACCTGCGAATTCTTCGTTCCGCTTAGGGTCCGCAGCATGACAACGGGTCGCTTGTCAAGCCCCGAGATGCGGCCTGACCTGCGGAAACGTCATTCAGAACGGCTCGTTCACGTGTTAGACTGGATAGCCACGGAAGGGGTACCTGACACATGACGTTCAAGGTTGGCGACACCGTGGTCTATCCCCATCACGGGGCCGCGCTGATCGAGGCCATCGAAACTCGCCAGATCAAAGGCGTGGACAAGACCTATCTGGTTCTGAAGGTCGCGCAGGGCGACTTGACTGTTCGTGTGCCGGCGGACAATGCGGAGTTCGTGGGTGTGCGTGACGTGGTCGGTTCCGAGGGCCTGGACAAGGTCTTCGAGGTGCTGCGCGCCCCGTACGCCGAAGAACCCACCAACTGGTCGCGCCGCTACAAGGCGAACCTCGAGAAGCTCGCCTCCGGCGACGTGATCAAGGTTGCCGAGGTCGTCCGCGACCTGTGGCGTCGCGAGCGCGAGCGCGGTCTGTCGGCCGGCGAGAAGCGGATGCTCGCCAAGGCGCGTCAGATCCTCGTCAGCGAGCTGGCGCTGGCGGAGAAGACCAACGAGGACAAGGCCGAGGCGCTTCTCGACGAGGTCCTCGCCTCCTGACCGACCCCCGGCCGCCCCGTGTGAGTCGTCGAGCGTCATCCGGCGAGTCCTGCAACGGGAGGCGTCGCCACCGCCATGCCGCGGTGCCCGGAAACCGTGCGGTCCACGACCGGCCGGTTCGTCCCGGGCGCTGCGGCATCGCTGTATCGCGTTCAGTACGCTGGGTGTCACGATCGGCAGCCGCCCGTCGTGTGGCCCCTCGCACCGCTGTGCCGGGCCCGGCAGCACGCTCGACCGGCTGTCACGGAAGGGTCCGATCGAGGTGTCGCACCCGGCACTCCCCCAGCCACCGGCCGGGGTTACGCCCATGCCATACCCAACCCGGCTGAGGACACAAACCTGAACGCGCAACCGATGTCACACGCTTCCGCTTCCGCTTCCCCCTCCGCTTCCGCCGCCGTCCCCGGCCCGGCGGGAGCCTCCGCCGCCCGGCCCGCCGCCCGTACCGCCGCGGTGATCCCGGCCGCCGGGCGCGGTGTGCGTCTCGGCCCCGGCGCCCCCAAGGCGCTGCGCGCCCTCGGCGGGACGCCGATGCTGGTGCACGCCGTACGGGCCGTGGCGCGCGCCCGGGCGGTGTCCCTGGTGGTGGTGGTCGCTCCGGCCGACGGCGTCGACGGCGTGCGCCACCTGCTGGACGAGCACTCGCTGCCGGAGGTGCTGGTCGTCCCCGGCGGCGAGACCCGTCAGGACTCCGTACGGCTCGGCCTGGCCGCGCTGCCCGAGGACGTCACCGCCGTGCTGGTGCACGACGCGGCGCGCCCGCTGGTCCCCGTGGACACCGTGGACGCCGTCGCCGCGGCGGTACGGGACGGCGCACCCGCCGTCGTACCGGCGCTGCCGGTGCCCGACACCGTCAAGGAGATCCGGCCGCCGGAGCGGCCGGGCGACCCCGAGCCGGTCGTCGGCACCCCGGAACGGTCCCTGCTGCGGGCCGTGCAGACGCCGCAGGGCTTCGACCGCCTGACGCTCGCCGACGCGCACGCCCGGGTGGCCCGTGAAGGGGACGGCGTCACGGACGACGCGGGCATGGTCGAGCGGCTGGGCGTCGAGGTGGTGGTCGTCCCCGGACACGCGGAGGCGTTCAAGGTCACCCGCCCGCTGGACCTGGTGCTCGCCGAGGCCGTCCTCGCCCGGAGGAGGGCCACCGATGGCTTCTGATCCTCGGCGCGAGCTTCAGCGGGACCCTCGGCGGGGGCTTCCGTTCCCCGTTCCGCGGATCGGTGTCGGCACCGACGTGCACGCCTTCGAGAAGGGCCGCGCGCTCTGGTGCGCCGGCCTGCTCTGGGAGGGCGAGGAGTACGGGCTCGCGGGCCACTCCGACGGCGACGTCGCCGCGCACGCCGCCTGCGACGCGCTGTTCTCCGCCTCCGGCCTGGGCGACCTCGGCGCCCACTTCGGCACCTCGCGCCCCGAGTGGTCCGGAGCCTCCGGCGTCACCCTGCTCGCGGAGGCCGCACGCATCGTCACCGCCGGGGGCTACGCGGTGGGCAACGTGAGCATCCAGGTCATCGGCGTGCGGCCGAAGATCGGCAAGCGGCGCGCGGAGGCCGAGCAGGCGCTGTCCGCCGCCTGCGGCGCCCCGGTGTCCGTGTCCGGCACCACCACCGACGGACTCGGCCTCACCGGACGTGCGGAGGGTCTGGCGGCCGTCGCCACCGCGCTGGTCCTCCCCGTCCCCGCGACCTGACGCGTCCGTGCGGCGGCCGGGGCCCGGCGGAAGGGGGAATGGCGACGGGCCGGCCGGGGTTGCACCTGGTGTGAGGGACGGCACAGCCGGCGGCGTGAGCCCGGGCGCCGCGCCCTCCACCGGAGCCGACGCCCACCGCATCCGTCCGCAGGAAGGAGCACCTCCACCGTGTTCTCCGACGAGCTCAAGAAGGTCCTCGACGGCAACGTCTTCGTCCACATCGCCACGATCCAGCCGGACGGCAGTCCGCAGGTGTCGCCGGTGTGGGTCAAGCGGGACGGCGAGGAACTGCTGATCTCCACCACCCTGGGCCGCCGCAAGGCCCGGAACCTCGAACGCGACCCGCGGGTGACCGTGGTGGTGCAGCCCGCCGAAGCCCCCTACACGTACGCCGAGATCCGCGGCTCCGTGACGCTCACCACCGAGGGCGGGCAGGAGCTGATCGACGAGCTGGCCAGGAAGTACACCGGAAAGACCTACGCCGAGTTCAACCCGGAGTCGCACAAGGACGGCGAGCGCGTCGTCGTGCGCATCACCCCGCGGAAGGTCGTCGGCCGGCTCTGAGACGCGGCGCCGCCCCGGGGTCCGTACCGGCGCGGCTCCTGGGAGATCCCCTGGGGCCGGGCCCTGCCGAGGTGCGCGCACACCCCGCCCGCGGCCGACTACTCTTGGCCGCGTGACTCTTCGCCTGTACGACACCAGCGCCCGGCAGATCCGTGACTTCGTCCCGCTCCGGCCGGGCTGCGTCTCGATCTACCTGTGTGGCGCCACCGTCCAGGCGGCGCCGCACATCGGGCACATCCGTTCCGGCCTGAACTTCGACATCATGCGCCGCTGGTTCGAACACCGCGGCCTCGACGTGACGTTCGTCCGCAACGTGACCGACATCGACGACAAGATCATCGCCAAGTCCGCCGACCAGGGCCGTCCCTGGTGGGCGATCGGCTACGAGAACGAGCGCGCGTTCAACGACGGGTACGCCGCGCTCGGCTGCCTGCCGCCCACCTGCGAACCGCGGGCCACCGGACACGTTCCGGAGATGATCGACATGATGCGGACGCTGATCGACTCCGGTCACGCGTACGCCGCCGACGGCAACGTCTACTTCTCCGTGCGCTCCCACGAGGGCTACCTCAAGCTGTCCAACCAGGAGCTGGACAACCTCCGTCAGCCGTCCGGGGACAACGAGACCGGCAAGCGCGACCCGCGCGACTTCGCGATGTGGAAGGCGGCCAAGCCGGGCGAGCCCAGCTGGGAGACCCCCTGGGGCACCGGCCGTCCGGGCTGGCACCTGGAGTGCTCCGCCATGGCGCACAAGTACCTGGGCCGGGAGTTCGACATCCACGGCGGCGGCGTCGACCTCGTGTTCCCGCACCACGAGAACGAGATCGCGCAGTCCGAGGCGTTCGGCGACGTGTTCGCCCGCTACTGGGTGCACAACGCGTGGGTGACCATGAGCGGCGAGAAGATGAGCAAGTCGCTCGGCAACTCGGTGCTGGTCAGTGAGATGGTGAAGCGCTGGCGGCCCATCGTGCTGCGCTACTACCTGGGCACCCCGCACTACCGCTCCACCATCGAGTACAGCGAGGAGTCGCTGCGCGAGGCGGAGGCCGCGTTCGGCCGCATCGAGGGCTTCATGCACCGCGTCGCCGAGATGACCGGCGAGGTCGCCCCGGCGGACGAGGTGCCGGACGCCTTCGCAGAGGCCATGGACGACGACCTCGGCGTCCCGCAGGCCCTGGCCCTGGTGCACACCACCGTCCGGCACGGCAACCAGGCCCTGTCCGCCGACGACAAGGAGGCGGCCACCCGCCACCTCGCCGACCTGCGGGCCATGCTCGGAGTGCTCGGCCTGGACCCGATGGCGGAGCAGTGGTCCGGCGGTGGCGCCGCCAAGGCGGCGGACGAACTGCACGGCGTGGTCGACTCGCTGGTCGCGCTCATCCTGGAGCAGCGGCAGGCCGCGCGCGGACGCAAGGACTACGCGACCGCCGACGCGATCCGCGACGAACTCGCCCGCGCAGGCCTCACCATCGAGGACACCCCCTCCGGCCCCCGGTGGGAGATCGGCTCCTCGTCCGCCTCCTGACGCACGCCCCGTCCGGCTCCGCGCCCCCCTCCCGCCCGTCACGGGTGGGAGGGAACCGGGGCGGAGCGTCCGGCGGCGGACGGGCCGGTGCGGGGAGGGGCGCCGCCGCCCCGGCCCCCGGTACGGTCGGGGATAATCGCACCGTACGCACGACCACCGTCAGACCACGCCAACGACCACGCCGCGACATTTCCACCGCAGGAACCGCAGGAAGCACAGAGGTACCCCATGGCCGGCAACAGCGCACGCCGCAACCGCCGCACGTCCAACAAGAAGGGCGCGCAGGTCGGCAGCGGCGGCCAGCGCCGTCGCGGCCTGGAGGGCAAGGGCCCGACCCCGCCCGCCGAGATGCGCAAGGGCCACGCCAAGCAGCGTGCCGCCCAGTCCAAGGCGCGCCGTGCGCAGGGCCGGCAGAGCGGCCCCCGCCGCGGGGCCGGCAAGGGCAGGGGCAGCGCCGAGCTGGTCGTCGGCCGCAACTCCGTGGTCGAGGCGCTGCGCGAGGGCGTCCCGGCGACCACCCTCTACGTGCAGCAGTTCATCGACAACGACGACCGCGTCCGGGAGTGCGTGCGCCTCGCGGGCGAGCGCGGCGGCATCCACCTGATGGAGGCGCCGCGTCCGGAACTCGACCGGATGACCAACCACCTCAACCACCAGGGCGTCGTGCTCCAGGTGCCGCCCTACGACTACGCGCACCCGGAGGACCTGACCGCCGCCGCCTTCGACGACGGCGAGGACCCGCTCATCGTCGCCCTGGACGGGGTCACCGACCCGCGCAACCTCGGCGCGGTGGTGCGCTCCGTCTCCGCCTTCGGCGGTCACGGCGTCGTCGTGCCCGAGCGCCGCGCCGCCGGGATGACGGCGGGCGCGTGGAAGACGAGCGCCGGAACCGCCGCCCGGACACCCGTCGCCCGCGCGACGAACCTCACCCGTGCACTGGAGACGTACCAGAAGGCCGGTCTCACGGTCGTCGGTCTCGCCGCGGACGGGGACACCGAGCTGACCGAGCTGGACGTGCTCGACGGTCCGGTCGTGGTCGTCGTCGGCTCGGAGGGCAAGGGCCTGTCACGTCTGGTCGGCGAGACCTGCGACGTGCGGGTGCGCATTCCGATGCCGGGCGGAGCCGAGTCGCTGAACGCCGGCGTCGCCGCGGGCGTGGTGCTGTACGAGGCGGCCCGCCGCCGCGCGTGACCTGAGGACCCGCGCCCGCCGGTCGCACCGGCGGGCGCACCTGCGCCCGGAAGCGATCGCTTCGTGTGGTGATCTGGTCGCTTGACGGGTCGCGGACAGATCGGCGCGGTCAAGGCAGTGTCTTCTCCGTCCGTCACTCGGTTAGATGAGTGTGGACACGAGAACACCCCGCACACCTACCGGGGGAACGCGCGGATTCACCGACGACGAGCCCGTGCTGAGCACGGTCAAGGTCCCGTCCGACCCCGGGCAGGTCATCGTCAACCACGTGAGCTTCCGGGTGCTGCTCGCCGGCCCCGCACCCCGCAGCGCGGCCCTCGAGGCCCCACGGCTGCGCGCCGCCCGTGCGGCGGGCGCCGGAGTGGGCTTCGGCGCGGCGGCGGGCGCCTCCGTCGGTGCCGCCGCCCCCAGAGCCGGACGACGCCGGGCCCCTCTCGTGTGGAGCGGCCACGCCAGCCCCGAGGACACCGGCGCCACCCGGCTGCTCCAGGCCGTACGGGTGCCCCCGACCGGCCTGCTCCCGAGCCCGTCCGCGGCGCCCGGGGCGGCGAACGCCGCCACCCGGACGCTCCCGCGCCTCGACGACGCGCCCCCGACCGTCGTCGGCCCGCGTGGGCCGGGCCCCTCGGAGCACACCCAGCCGCTGCCGGCCGGCGTACGGCCCGCGCGCGGCGCGTACGACGACCTGCCCGGCGGCCCTGACGGCACGGGCCACCTGGACGGCCCGGCCGACGACGGCGAGGCGTACGCCGAGGGGGTGCGCCGTCCGCGCCGCAACGACCCGGTGCGGCACGCGTACTACCCCGGCCGCCGGATGAACCTCGGGATGGTCCTGCTCCCGCTGCGGATCTTCCTCGGCTTCATCTCGGTCTACGCCGGCATGGGCAAGCTCTGCGACCCCGTCTACTTCAACGGCGGCGCCCGCGGCTCGATGGTGACCTGGCTGCGCTCGCTCGAGCCGTGGGCCATCGCCACCCCGCTGCACGACTTCGCGGTGTCGCACCCGGTCGGCGCGGGGCTCACCGTCGCGTTCCTCCAGGTCGTGGTGGGCGTGCTGACCATCTTCGGGCTCTGGCAGCGCTTCGCCGCCGGCATCGGCGCCGCGCTGTCCCTCGCCCTGCTGGTCACCGTGAGCTGGAGTTCGGTGCCCGTCTACGACACCCCGGACATCATCTACCTCGCCGCCTGGAGCCCACTGCTCATCGCGGGAGCCCCGGTCTACTCACTCGACGGCCGGCTGGCGGGAGAGGCGTGGCGCACCCTCGGGCCGCGCGCGGACATCTGGGACCTGCGGCGGCGCGTGCTGCGCCGCGGCGCGGTCCTCGCCACGCTCGTCTGCGGTCTGGCGCTGCTGGTCGGCGCGGTCCTCGGCGGCGCGGTCCGCGCCTCGGACGCACCCCGGGTCTCCGAGCCCGGCCAGCCCCCGGTCAACCACCTGCCCGGCTCGCCCCTGCCGCAGGAGCCGAAGCAGAAGACCGGGCCGGACGGCGGCACCGGCGTCCGCACGCCGGGCACCGACCGCACCCCGGGGCCGTCCGCCTCCAGCGCGGGCACGCCGAGCGGGCGCAGCGGGGCGCCGAGCGCCCCGAGCCAGCAGGAGACCGTGCAGGCACCGGCCCAGCCCGCCGCGCCGCAGGCGCCGGAGCAGCCGGCCGCCCCCTCCACCACGGGGACCGGCAGTTCCGGCCCGTCCGGCGACGACAGCTCCGCAGGCGGCGGCACGGCCACCGGCGGATCGACGGGCGGCGGCACGACGGGCGGCGGCGGGCCCGAGCGGGGCGGCGCGCTGGGCGGTCTGCTCGGCTGAGCCACCGGCGCCGCCGCCCGATCCCGGGCGGCGGCGCCGCGACGTACGAACGGCCCGGCGGGATGTCCCGCCGGGCCGTTCGCCGTCCACCCCCGGGGACGGGCGGCGTCAGCGCCCGGGCGGCCGGCCCTGGTCGCCGTACGGGTCCCCGCCGGGCCCGCCGGGACGGTCGTGTCCGCCGCGGGGGTCGCTCTGCGTCCCTCCGTGCGGTCCGCCCTGCGTTCCCCCGTGCGTGCCGGGCCGTCCGAGCTCCTGCTTGAGCCTGCTCTGGGCCTTGTCCACGTGGCGCCGGTACTTGCCGTGCGTCTTGCGGTCGATCAGGTCGCCCGCCACGTCGATGCCCTTCGCGGCCTTGCTCTCGTGGCCCTTCAGCATGCTCTTGATCTTGTTCATCATGGACATCTGGATCCACACTCCTCTGCCGTCGTCCACGGCCAAGCATCGCCGGACGCCGTACGGATCGCATACGGAGAGCGTCCGGGGCGCGCCGTGCCCGTGGGCGTCTCGGCCGCTACCCGACGGCTGTCCGGCCGGGGCGTTCTCATGCCTCCCCGGCGAGTTCCCGTGCCGCTTCGGTGAGGTCCTTCGCCGTGTCGATGGCCCGCCAGTAGGCGCCGTGCGGCAGCGGGTAGCCGGCCAGGGCACGTTCCCGGGCGAGGCGGGGGAAGGTGGCCCGCTCGTGGTCGCCCCGCGTGGGCAGCATGGCGGTGAACGCGGCGGAGAACACGTACACGCCGGCGTTGATCAGGTACGGCGACGGCGGGGCCTCGATGAAGTCCAGCACCTGCCCGAACTCGTTGGTCTCCACGGCGCCCCAGGGGATGCGCGGCCGGGCCAGCGCGAGCGTGGCCGTGGCGTCCCGTTCGGCGTGGAAGTCGGCCATCTCGCGCAGCGAGAAACGGGTCCAGATGTCGCCGTTGGTGGCATACCAGGGCTCGTCGGGGCGGGGGAGGGAGGCGGCCGCGTAGCGCAGGCCGCCGCCGCGGCCGAGCGGCTCGTGCTCCACCACCACGCTGACCCGCAGCGGGAGTTCGGTCGCCTCCAGCCAGCCCTCCAGCACCTCGGCGAGGTGGCCGCAGGAGACCACGGCGTCCGTCACGCCCTCGGCGGCGAGCCAGGCCAGCTGGTGTCCGATGATCGGCGTGCCCGTGCCGGGGATCTCCACCATCGGTTTCGGGCGGTCGTCCGTGTACGGGCGCAGCCGCGTGCCCTGGCCGCCGGCCAGGACGACCGCCTGGCTGGGGCGGTGCGAGGCGTGCGGGACGTCGGTCTCGTCGGTCCGGTCACTGGTCATGACGGCACCCTATGGGCGGGCCGGGCGGGACGCGGAGGCGCCGGGCCGGACGCAGGGGCCGGCCGTCACCCGCCGCGGGTGGGGGCGGCGCCGGGTGCGCGGGCGCGCACGCGCTTGCGGAGGGCGCACGTCCTCGGACGCGCACCCTCCGCAAGCCACCGCGCAGCCGCGCCGGAGCGCCTTCGGGCGCTTCCGCGTGGTCGCGCTAGCGCATCTGCGCGACGCCGGTCGCGAACGAGGTGTCGCAGACCGGGCGGGAGAAGCCCTGCGCACGGTGCACGGCGCCGTACTTCTTCACCGCGGCCCGGCCGAGCGCCTTCGCGATGGAGGTGCAGTGCTCGGCGAGGGACGGGCGGCGCTGCATCTCCCGCTGGAGGCTGGTGAGCGCGACTCCCGGGTCCTTGGCCTGGAGTTCGGTGATCAGGCGCTCCTGAAGCACGTCCTCCGGCGCCGCCGGAGCACCCTGGCGGGTCGACGACTTCTCCGCCGAGGCCGTGAGGAGCTGGGATTCGGAGGGGCCGGCCGCCCAGGGCACGCGGGCCACCGCGAGCGTCCCGGACATGACCAGGACGACGGGCAGCACGAGTGCGAGGGAGCGGCCGATCCTGCGGGCTGCTTTGTTCGCTGCGTGGTGTGTCACGGGGCGATCGTAGCGAGGAGTGATGATGAAGCGACATTCCGTCACTCTGTCGAGGGAAGAAAAACTTCGAAGTCGTGTCATCGTGTTGACGCGCACCGCCCGAAACCGGTGAAAAAGGGCCGTGCCCCCGGGAGTTCCGGAGGCACGGCCCGTCGTCCGACAGGGTGCGTACGGCGTGTCGCCGTCCCGCGCCCTCGGCGCCGTCAGTCGCTGAGGCGCTCGCCGGTCGAGGTCGAGAACACGTGGGTCTCGCCCGCGCGCGGCACGACGTGGATGGTGGAGCCCTTCTCCGGGACCTCACGGCCGGAGACGCGGATCACCAGCTCCTTCTCCACGCCGCCGATCTCGGCGTTGCCGTACACGTAGCCGTCCGCGCCGAGTTCCTCGACGACGTCCACGGACACGGCCAGGCCGGCGTGCTCGTCCTTCTTCAGGCCGCCGCCGTCGCCGTTCACCAGGTCGAAGTGCTCGGGGCGGCAGCCGACCGTCACCGTGGTGTCGCCCTTGGCGGTGGCCGAGGACAGGGCCTCGCGCTCCACGGACACCACGCTGTTGCCGAACTTCACACCGCCGTCGGTGATCGGCACCTCGACCAGGTTCATCGCCGGCGAGCCGATGAAGCCCGCGACGAACAGGTTGGCCGGCTTGTCGTACATGTGGCGCGGCGAGTCGACCTGCTGCAGCAGACCGTCCTTCAGCACGGCCACCCGGTCGCCCATCGTCATGGCCTCGACCTGGTCGTGGGTGACGTACACGGTGGTGATGCCCAGGCGACGCTGCAGGCTGGCGATCTGCGTACGGGTCTGGACGCGGAGCTTGGCGTCGAGGTTCGACAGCGGCTCGTCCATGAGGAACACCTGCGGCTCACGCACGATGGCGCGCCCCATCGCGACACGCTGCCGCTGACCGCCGGAGAGCGCCTTCGGCTTGCGGCCCAGGTACTCCGTGAGGTCCAGGATCTTCGCCGCGTCCTCGACCTTCTGCCGGATCTCCGACTTCGGCACGCCGGCGATCTTCAGGGCGAAGCCCATGTTGTCGGCGACGGTCATGTGCGGGTAGAGCGCGTAGTTCTGGAACACCATCGCGATGTCCCGGTCCTTCGGCGGCAGGTGGGTGACGTCACGGTCACCGATGCGGATGGCGCCCTCGTTGACGTCCTCGAGCCCGGCGAGCATCCGGAGCGAGGTGGACTTGCCGCAGCCGGAGGGGCCGACGAGGACGAGGAACTCGCCGTCCTCGATGTCGATGTCGAGCTTGTCGACGGCGGGCTTGTCGCCACCGGGGTAGATCCGGGTGGCGCTGTCATAGGTGACCGTGGCCATGCCTGTGTACTCCTTCACCGGCAGGTACGTGCCGGACGATCCGTAGTAAAGGGGGATTGTCCTCCCGGCAGGGAGGTTTCCGAGACGTTAACCCGTCGCCCACCTGCTTGTCAGTAGTCCCGGCTGGTCGAAACTCCACGTCGTCACCCCGATGCGGGCAGGTACACTGCACCCGGACGCCACCCGGCACGCCGCCTTAGCTCAGCTGGTTAGAGCATCTGTCTTGTAAACAGAAGGTCGTCGGTTCGAATCCGACAGGCGGCTCCAGCTCACGAGGCCCGCTCCGGTCATCCGGAACGGGCCTTTCGCGTGTGTACAGCAACCTTGACCGTCCCCGGTTCATCGATCCTCGATGCCGAGGTCGACGCGCATCGCGTGGCGCATGGCGCCGAGCCGGGCATCGCCTCGGGCGGTGAGCAGCCGGAGAACGGACTCGGCATCCTCGCCGTCCCGAGCGGTGCCGCGGTCGAGGCGCTTGACTGCACCTTCGACGTCGGCGAGTACGCGGTTGTGGGCTCGAGAAAAATCCAGGATGTGATTCGGGACGATCATCTGTGCTGCGGCGTAGTGGTCGCGATAGTCGATGCGCGCGGCCTCGACAGCCTCCCGTTCGACGTCGGTGTAGACGCCGTCGCGAAGTCGGTACAACGCGTCCTTGAGGAGCGCACTGAACTGCTGGGATGCGCGATTCAGCGCCGTGTATGCCGTTCGGCGGTCCTCGAACTCCCGGAGCCTGTCTGCCTCGTGCCGATCCTCGGTGCGCTGGCTTGTGGCGACGCGCTGGTGGACGAGCGGTGCCAGGAGTGTGCCGAGGACTCCGACCACTGCGGTGATCATCGCGGCAATGACTGCGGTCACATGATCACCCTACTGGGCGGCGTGTGGAGAAGTGACGGATTGGGAGAAATGCTGCGAGCGAGAAGGAAGCGAGGGACCGATGGGTGCGGAGTCTGAGGAGGGCGGTGGGGGAATCGGGTCGTGAGGACGCGGTTGTCGGAAGTAGTCGCTGCCGAGGGCGGGGGAGGGAATCCGGAGGGGGTATCAGCGGCGATCGCCTCCGGAATGGACGCCCTGAGTCCGGCACGGGCGCGCGGAGACGCCGTGGATCCGCAGTGCCGCAGGAGCAGTGCAGGCGTTCCGGGGCCTGCTTCGGTCTGCGGGGCGGGGGATTCGGCATTACGGTGACAAAAGGGGTCACCCCCACGGTCGATCCCCCTGCAGGCCGCACCGCGGGAAGGTGGGGACCACGTGGATGTCACCGTGCACGCCCCCGGCGAGCTGAGCGCGGCGGACCGGGCGGCCTGGGCCGGGTTGCAGGCGCGGGCCTGGGAGTCGGGCAACGACGCGCTCGCGAACCCCTTCCTCTCCTACGGTTTCACGGCCGCGGCGGGCGACTGCTTCGGCGGCGTGCAGGTGGCCGTGGTGCGTGACCGGCGTGAGGGGGCCGGTGCGGCGGACGGCGGTACGGCCGCCGCGTTCTTCCCGTTCCACCGCAGCCCGCTGGGCGTGGGGACGGCCGTCGGTCTCGGGGTGTCCGACTGCCAGGGCATGGTGCACGACGGGGACTTCCGGGCCGACCCGCACGAACTGCTGCGCGCCTGCGGGCTGGCCATCTGGGAGTTCGACCATCTCGCCGAGGAGCAGCGGCCGTTCGGGGCGGCGGCCACCCGGTGGTACGCGTCGCCCGTGATCGACGTCGGGGACGGTTACGAGCGGTATCTCGAAGGGCTGCGGAGCCGTTCGCCGAAGCTCGTACGCGATCTGCGCCGGCGTGAGCGCAAGCTGGAGCGCGAGGTGGGGGAGCTGCGCTACGTGCACGACGAGCGCGACCCGGACCTGCTCCGCACGCTGATGCGGTGGAAGTCGGCGCAGTACCGCAGGACCGGCCGCGGTGACCGCTTCGCGCAGCCGGAGCTGCTGGGGCTCGTGGAGCAGCTCTTCGGCGCGCACGAGCCGGAGTGCGCAGGGCTGCTGTCCGTGCTGTACGCGGGCGAGCGGCCGATCGCCGCGCACTTCGGGCTGCGGTCGCAGCAGGTGATCAGCTGCTGGTTCCCGGCGTACGACACGGACTACTCGAACCTCTCGCCGGGCATGCTGCTGCACCTGAAGATGGCGGAACACGCGGCGGCCTCCGGGCAGGCGTATCTCGACCTGGGCCGGGGCGAGATGTGGTACAAGGACGCGCTCAAGACCCGTGAGCTGCGGGTCGGCGAGGGCTGGGTGCGGCGGCCGCACCCCGTGGCGTTCGCCCACCAGGCGCGGCGCGGTCCCCTGCGCGCGCTGCGGCGGACCGTGCTCGGCCGTCCCGAGCTGCGCCGCCCCGCGGACAGGCTGCTCAGGCGGCTGGGGCGGCTGCGCTCCGGCAGCGACGCGTGATCCTTCCGCCCCGTCGCCCGTCCTTGCAGGTTCCGTCGCCATCGGCCGCCGCCGACCGCTGAGGGTGCCTTTCCGGTCGCTCTGGACATTCCGCGCAATCCGGGCATACGTTGTAAACGTACGACGTTCTCCGCGCGCAGCCCGGCTGCGGCCCCAGTTTCAGGGAGGACCCCTTGAGTCCTGAGACGATCTCCGTGGTCATCTGCGTCTACACCGAGAAGCGCTGGTCGGACATCCTCGCCGCCGTTGCCTCGGTCCACGCACAGACCCTTCCGGCCCATCAGACGCTGCTCGTCGTCGACCACAATCCGGCACTGCTCCGGCGGCTCGCCGCCCACTACGCTCCTGCGCCGGCCGGCACGGTCTCCGTGCTCGCCAACGCCGGGCCCCAGGGCCTGTCCGCGGGCCGCAACACGGGGCTCGCGGCGGCCACCGGCACACTCGTCGCCTTTCTCGACGACGACGCGGTGGCCGAACGCGACTGGCTCCGGCACTTCGCCGCCGCGTTCGACGACCCCCGCGTGCGGGCGGTCGGCGGCCGGACCGTTCCCGCCTGGGCGTCCGGTCGGCGGCCCGCCTGGTTCCCGTACGAGTTCGACTGGGTGGTGGGGGGCTCCTACCGGGGGCAGCCCGAGGGCCGCGCCGCGGTGCGCAACGTCCTCGGCGGCAACGCCGCCTTCCGCCGGGCGGTCTTCGACCAGGTCGGCGGCTTCGCCGTCGGCATCGGACGCGACCACGGCAGCCGGCCGCTGGGGTGCGAGGAGACCGAACTGTGCATCCGGCTGCAGCACACGCTCCCCGACGCGCTGGTCCTGCTCGACGACCGCGCCGTGATCCATCACAAGGTCCCGGCCGACCGGGAGCGCTTCCGCTACTTCGCCTCCCGCTGTCACGCGGAGGGACTGTCGAAGGCGCTGGTCAGCCGAAGCGTGGGAGCGACGGCGGGGCTGGAGACGGAACGCCGCTACGTCACCCGCGTACTGCCCGCCGGGGTGCTGGCGGGGGTGCGGGACGCGCTGCGCGGACGCCGGGGCGCCGCGGGACGCGCCGGGGCGATCGTCGCCGGCGCCGTCACCGCCGCCGCCGGATACGTCCTCGGCGCCCTGCGGGCACGCCGGAGCGACACCGTGTTCGCCGTACCGGCCGGTCTGGGGTGCGGGCCGCCATGACCGCGACTCCGACGGCCCGCCCGGCCGTGCCGATCCTGATGTACCACGCGATAGCCGACCGCCCGGACCGGTCCGCCTACCGCCTGTCGGTGTCTCCGGCGGCCTTCGCCGAGCAGATGGAGCTGCTGACCGGCCAGGGGTTCTCCCCTCTCACCACCCGGCAGCTGTCGGCCGCGTGGCGGGACACGGGCTCCCTGCCGGCCCGGCCGGTACTGATCACCTTCGACGACGGCTACGAGGGCGTGCACCGGCACGCGCTCCCCGTGCTGAGCCGGCACGGCTTCCCCGCCACGGTCTTCGTGACCACGGGCTGGCTGCGCGGGGGTGAGGCCGCGGGCAGCGCACCGTGCGGCATGCTCGACTGGCAGCAGGTGCACGAACTCTCCGACGCGGGCGTGGAGATCGGCGCCCACACCCACCGCCACCCCCAGCTGGACCAGCTTCCCGACGACCGGTTGTGGTTCGAACTGCTCCACAGCCGGCATCTCCTCGAAGAGCGACTGGGCCGCCGCCCCGTCTCCTTCGCGTACCCCTACGGCTACTCCAGCGCCCGGGTCCGGCGTGCGGTGGGGGAGGCCGGGTACGCCGTCGGGCTCTCGGTGGGGAACGCGATGGCCCGGCCCACCCAGTGCCCGTACGCGCTGCGCCGCCTGACGGTGCGCCGCTCCACCTGCATCGAGGAGTTCGAGGCCCTCGTCGAAGACCGGTTGGTCGGCCCGAACTTCGTCCTCGACAGGCTGCTGACGCACGGCTTCGCGATCGGCCGGGTGTCCCAGCGCGCAGCCCGCAGGCTGTGCCAGCCCGGGCCGGGGAACGTGATCTCGTGGTGGGCCACAGCACCCCCGGCGGTCGGCGGCGCCCCCCGGACGCGCGCTCCGGCCCCGGCCCCGGATCCGGCCCCGGCCCCGGCCCCGGCCCCGGCCTCGATGCCGGCTCCGATCGCAGGTCCCGCAGCTCCCGCAGCACTCGAACCGCCCCCAGCTCCCGAACCTCCCGTACCTCCCGAGGCGGCCGCCCCCTCCGAGACGGGCGGGCCCTCCGAGCCCCCGTCGGCTCCCCCGCCACCTCCCGCGCCGCCGCCCGCCGGCGGAAGGTCCGGGAAGGCGGGCGGCGGCACCGGCACTCCGCTGTTCCGCAACGCCTACGCGCTGATGCTCAACACCGCCCTCTCCGGGGTGCTGGGGATCGCCTTCTGGGTGCTCGCCGCCCGCTACTACTCGGACAGTGCGGTGGGGCAGGGGTCGGCGCTGATCGCGGCGATGAAGTTCCTCGCCGGACTCACCGCGCTGACCCTCCCCGGCGCACTGCAGCGCTTCATCCCGGTCGCGGGCCACCGCACCCCAAGGCTGGTCCTCGGTACGTATCTGGTCAGCGCGCTGATCGTCGCGGCCGCGGCCACGATCTTCGTCATCACCCTCGGCCTCTGGGGGCCGACCTATCGCCTGGTGGATGGAGGGCTGCCCGCCCTCGCCTTCCTGGCCTCGGTGATCCTCTGGGCACTGCTGACACTCCAGGACGGCGTGCTGACCGGGCTGCGCAGTGCGGTGTGGGTGCCCGTCGGCAACACCGTCTTCCTCGTCGCGAAGATGGTGCTCGTCGTGGCACTCGCCTCGGTGTTCCCCATCGCCGGGGTCTTCGTCTCCTGGGCCGCCGCGATCGCCCTGTCGGTCGTTCCGCTGACCTGGCTGGTCTTCCGGCGGCTCATACCCCGTCACGTCAGCGCCACCAGGAAGGCCGTGCTCCCCGCGCCCCGGCAGATCGGGCGCTTCCTGGCCGGCGACTGCACCGGGTCCCTGTTCTCCCTGGCCGTGATCTACCTGCTGCCCGTCGTCGTGGCCACGCAGATCAGCTCCGAACTGAACGCCTACTTCTACCTCGCCGCGGTCATCGGCTCCTCGATCGACCTCCTCGCGATCAACATGGGCGCCTCCCTGACCGTGGAGGGGGCGCACGCCCCGTCCCGGCTCGCGGCGCTCTGCCGGGCCTCGCTCCGCAAGATGGCCCTGATCATGGTGCCGATCAGTGTGCTCACGGTGCTCTTCGCGCCGCAGATCCTGCGGGTCTTCGGCGCCGAGTACGCCGACCACGCCACGATGCTGCTCCGGCTCATGGCGGTGGCCACCCTGACCCGGGTCCTGTTCGAGGTGTACTTCGCGGTGCTCCGCGTGCAGAACCGGACCTCGCGGGTGGCGCTGCTGCAGGGCTCGCTCTGCGTGCTGCTGCTCGGCTCGACGGTGGCCCTGCTGGGGCCCTTCGGCATCACGGGAGCGGGCTACGCGCAGCTGGCCAGCCAGACCCTCGTCGCCGCCGTCGCCTGCGTCGGCCTGGCACGGCTGCTGCGCCCCCGTCCGACGTCCGTGCCTCCGGCGGGGCCCGGGTCCGGGCGGGTGTCCCTGACCAAGGCGGCAGCACCGCCGGCCGGGTCCCCGGACGCCCCGGCGGCTGCCGCTGCTCCCGCGTCGCCGGTCGCGCCCGTGTCGCGGCCCGCCCCCGTGTCGCGGCCCGCACCCGTGTCGCCGCCCGAGACCGCGCGCCCGCCGGGCACGCCCCCCGGCGCGCCACGGGCCGCCACCCGTCGCGTGCGCCGCCGTCGGTGGCCGTGGCCGGTGGCCGTCGGCTGGGCGCTGCTGGGTGCGGCGCTGGCCCTGTACTGGCTGCCGCTGCGCGGGATGACCGACGCCTCGCTGGACGCGATGAACGGCCTCGGCCTGGTGTCCGTCCTGCCGCGCACCACACTGCTCGGCGCGTTCCTGCTGGTGGTCACCTTCTGCTGGGGGCTGTGGCTGCGCACGCAGCACCGCGGTCTCCTCCTGGGCGTGCTGCTCGCGACGGTGGTGTCGCTGCACGCGGTGCCGGCGGTGATCGAATCCTTCCCCCGCTTCTCCACCGCCTGGGAGCACGCCGGGTTCGTGGAGTACATCGAGCGGACCGGCAGCGTGGCCCCCGAGATGGACGGCCGCTTCACCTGGCCCGGCTTCTTCGTCGGCGTCGCCCTGCTCACCAGGGCAGGCGGCATCTCCGACCTCACCCCGCTGATGCAGTGGTGGCCGGTCGCGATCAACCTGCTCTACCTCGTCCCGGTGTTCCTGCTGCTCCGCGCCGTGCGCGCGACCTGGCGGGCCAAGTGGTGCGCGGCCTGGGTGTTCGTGCTGTGCGGCTGGGTCGGGCAGGACTACTTCTCGCCGCAGTCGGTGGGCTTCCTCGCGTACCTGGTGTTCGTGGCGGTGCTGCTGCTCTGGTTCCGCTCCTCGCCGCCGGACGCCCGGAAGGCGGGCGCGCGGGTCCCCGGCGAGGCGCGGCCGCGGCGTGCCCGGGGCACCCGTGCGGCGTTGCTGCTGGCGCTCCTCATCGGGCTGTTCGCCTTCACCACGGTCAGCCACCCGCTCACCCCGTTCATCATGCTCGCCGCGGTGACCGGACTGGTGCTGTGGAAGCGCTCGCGGCTCCGCGGGCTTCCGCTGCTGTGCCTGGTGATCGTGGCCACGTGGACCGGGTTCTTCGTCGAGCCGTACTGGTCGGGGCACCCGCTGTTCAGCAGCTTCGGCTCGCTCGGCGGGAACATCACCTCCAGCACCTCGGGCCGCATCGAAGGCGGCAGCAGCCTGCACTCGATGGTGCTCTACTGCCGGGTGCTCCTGGCCGCGAGCGTGATGGCGCTGGCCGCGTACGGCTGGCTGCGCCGGCGCAGGCGCGGGATCAGCGACCGGGCGCTCGTCATCCTCTTCGTGATGCCGTTCATGGGCGTCTGGCTGCAGTCCTACGGCGGCGAGATCGCCCTGCGCGTCTTCATGTTCATGCTGCCCGCCGCCGCCGTCCTGGCGGGTCTGGCGTTCTTCCCGCGCCTCTCGTACCGCAGGCGGCCGTGGCTGGGTCCGCTCGCCGCGCTGATGGCCGGCCTGGTCCTCATGGGCGGCTTCCTCGTCGCCCGCTGGGGCAACGAGTCCTACGAACGGGTCCGCCCCAGCGAGGTGGCGGCGATGGACCACCTGACCCGCCACGACTCCCCGACCGCCCGTGCGCTGTGGCTCGACACCGACCCGCCCTCCGTCCTGTCGCCCAACCTCCCCTGGCGGGTGACCCGGGGCATGGAGAAGACCGTCTACAAGCCGGTCGTCTCGCCGCGCGTCCCGGAGAAGGCGGGTCCGCTGGTGCAGGGGCTGGAGGACGCGGGGCCGAACTCCTACCTGGTGCTCACCCGCGGCTCTGCGAAGTACCTGGAGCTCACGGCGGGTTACCCGGAGAACTGGTACGACCGGGCGACCGCCGCGCTCGACCGGCGCGCGGACGTCACCGAGGTCCTCGACCGACCGGACGCGTCCGTGTACCGGCTGGCCGATCCCTACACCGAGCCGGCGGAGCAGCCGCAGGTCGGCAACACCGGCCTGAACGTGACCTGGACGGCCTGGTCGGTCCTCGGCGGGGTGGTGGCCGCGCTGCTGCTGGTCCTGCTGACGACCCGGGAGTTCGTACGGGTGCTGGTGCCGGACCGGCGACGGCTGCGTGCGATGCGGGTGTCCCTGCTGGCGGCGCTGCCGCTCGTGGGTCTCCTGGTGGTCGCGATCGTCAACCGCTTCCTCACGCTGAGTTGACCCCGTCCGCGGGGCGGGCCGAGGGCGGGCCGACGCTCACCGCTGCAGCCAGGTCACCTCGTACGGGCCGAAGTCGACGGGCTCCCCGTCCACCTCGGCCCGCAGGGCACGGCCCGAGGTGTTGACGGCGAGCACGGTGTCGGCGTCGCCGAGGACCCGCACCCGCGCGTCGTCGGCCCAGAGCGTGGCGAACTCGGTACCCGGCGGGAACGCGGCGGCGAAGCCGCGCAGCAGCTCCAGCATCGGCCGGGCGACCTCGTCGCCGGGCGCCGGGCCGTTCCGCCACAGGCAGCCGGTGCAGCGGCCTCCGGCCTGCTGGGGGTTCCAGTAGAACGCGGCGGCGGGATCGCCCCGGGCGATCTCCATCATCGCGGTGGCCTGGACGGCGGTGTGCTCGTCCTCCCGCCAGCCGGCGTCCGACGGCGTGACGTACCACTCGGACCACCACAGGGGCAGGGAGCTGCGCTCGTGCAGCCAGCGGCCGACGTCGGAGAACTTCTCGGTGGCCGCGAATCGGTCGGGGCTCAGCGAGTCGTCCCGGGCCGCGCTGGAGCCGTCGACGGCCAGGAAGTCGGCGCCCGTACGGTGGGCGAGCCAGTAGTCCAGCGCGTCCACCACGCGCTGGTCGAGCGAGCCCCAGGGGCCCCGCACGGCGGACGCGTGGTGCGACTGCCCCGGCGGCACGCTGTCCATGCCCAGGTAGGGGCCGCCCACCAGGTTCCGCCGGTCGGCCTTCTTCACGGCCTTGTGGACGGCGTTGTACAGGCGCGTGTAGCCCTCGTAGTCCCAGCGGCCCTCGTCCCGGTTCCAGAAGCCCTTGAGCTCGTTCCAGACGACGAAGTGCCGGACGTCCGGGTACCGTTCGGCGATCCTGGCGGACAGTGCGGCGAAGTCGTCGTAGTGCTCGGGGGACGGCGCCTCCTCGATCCGCGACCAGTCGGTCCTTCCCGCCTTGCCGCCCTTCATCCAGTCCGGTGCGCAGCACAGGGTGATGACCGGTGTGCCGCCGGTCCTGCGGATCAGGGAGATGCGGCTGTCGAGGCTTTCGAAGTCGTAGTCTCCCGGAGACGGTTCCGGGTTGCCCGCGCCCCAGCCCATGATCGCCTGCACCTGCGGGAGCGGCTGCACGGACAGCTCGTCGACGATCGCCTTCCGCTCCTCGGGGTCGTTGCCGTCGGCGCTGCGCTGGGTGTGGGTGAAGCCCCACCCCAGGCCCGTGTCCGTCGCGGGAGGAGCGCCGCCCCTCTCCCAGCCCGCCTCGCGCGAACCGGAGTCCGACGGCGTGCTGCAGCCCGCCAGGAGCACGGCCGTCGCCGTCGCCGTGAGGACCGCCGTGCCCCCGGTGAGGTGAGCCGCCGCCCGTCGCAGGGTGGCGCTCACCGCCTGACGGGGAGGCTCCCGGGGCGCGTCGGTCATCGCGGTGTCAGTCGTCGGCGGGGGCGGTCCGGGGGCGGGCGCCGGGGCGTTCCGCGAGCAGCGTGTGGAGCACGCGGCGTCCGTCGGAGACGGCGTGCAGGTTCGACCGCCCGCTGCGGCGGGGCAGTTCCAGGCTGGGCACCTCGGCGATGCGCAGCCCGGAACGCAGCGCGTGCACGATCATCTCGGCTTCGATCTCGAACCCCGCCGCGTGCAGGTCCAGTTGTTCGAGGAAGCTGCGGCGGAAGGCGCAGAACCCGTAGCAGAGGTCGGTCAGCTTGGTGCCGTAGAGATGGTTGACGGCCCCGAGGAGCACCTGGTTGCCGAGCCGGCGGAAGCGGGTGATGTCGAGGGAGCCGCCTCCCGCCATGAAGCGGGATCCCTTGACGAAGTCGTAGCCGTTCTCGAGGAAGTGCAGGAAGTGGGGTATCTCGGCGGGGGACATGCTGCCGTCGGCGTCGATCATCACGACGTGGTCGCCGGTGGCCGCGAGGAAGCCGGTCCGCAGCGCGTTGCCCTTGCCGGGCCCGCACTGGGGGATGAAGCGGACCGCGGGGAGGCACTGTGTCGCCATGAGCACGGTGGCGTCGCTGGAGTCGCCGTCGACCAGGATGACCTCGTCGACGCAGTCGGGGATCTGCTCGAAGACCCACGGGATGTTGCGTGCCTCGTTGCGGGCAGGAACGACCACGCTGACGGTCGGCCGGGCGGGAGGGACGTCCTCCGCCCGCCGCATCGGGTGCGGGGTGTTGTCGGTGGCGCGACGTGCGGGGTGCGCGGGCGGCGCCGCGTGCGCCGGCGGTGTTCCGGCCGTCGTGTGCGGGGTGGCGTTCATGGTGTTCCCGTCCCAGATCGTGTATGTTTACACCGTATATGTACTTTCTAGGGTAAATCAGACATTCAAGTCAAGCCCTTCGAGGGAGCGACGATGCCGACGCAGGCCGACGGCGGTGGCCGGGGACGCAACGGTCCGGAGCGCCGGGCCCGGCCACGCAACCGGACCGGGCGCCTGAGCCGGGAACGGGTGCTGGCCGTCGGACTGGAACTCGTCGACCGGGAAGGGCTCTCCGCGTTGAGCATGCGAAGGCTGGGGGCGGAGCTGGACGTCGAGGCCATGGCCGTCTACCGGTACGCGGAGGGCAAGGACGCGCTCCTGGACGGCCTGGTGGAAGCGCTGTACACCGAGCTCCAGGAGCGGCTGGACGCCGGGACCGAGGCGGCGGGATGGCGCACGGAGCTGCACCGCGTGTCGCGGGCGACGTACGAGGTGGCACTCGCCCACCCGCACGTCGTCCCGCTGCTGGCGACCCGCATGCTGGCCGTGCCGCTGGCACGCCGGCCCCTTCCCGTCCTCAAACAGCAGGAGCGGGTGCTGGTGCTGCTGGACCGGGGCGGTCTCGACGAGGAGGCCGCCGCCGCGGTGTTCCGGGCCTACAACGGGTGGGTGCTCGGCTACCTCTTCGTCGAGCTCCGCGCCATGGTGGACAACCCGGAGGAGACCGACCCGGCGTTCCGGCTGGGCCTGCACCGGATGCCGGTCAACGAACTGCCGCGGCTGCGGGACAGCGCGCCCGTGCTCGCCGAGCAGGGGGGCGTGGAGGGGCTGGCCGCCGGGCTCGACGCCCTGCTGGACAGGCTGGTGCCCCCACGGCCGCGCCGTTGATCCGAGGCGCCGCGAATCCGGTGGCCCCGGCGGGGCCCGGTGGCGCGGTCAGCCGGGGCAGGGCTCGGAGACCCTGGCCGTGGCGAGGTCGACCGCGATGTGCGTCGGGTGCGTGCCCGGGAGGGGCGTCTGGGCGCAGACCTTCCAGTGCCGGCCGGAGATCTGCCGCCGGCCCTCCCCCGAGGCGTCGTACGAGGTCGGCGTCGAGAAGCCGGCCGCCCGTGCGGCCTCCCGTGCCCCGTCGAGGTTCTGGCCGACGAGGCCCGGAAGCACCGCCGTCTCGGTGAGCGAGGGGGACGGCTGCGGGCGGCCGTCGCCCGCGCGGACGACGGGCGGTCCGGGCTTCGACTCTCCGGGCTTCGACTCCGGCACGGAGGCCCTGTGCGAGGGCTTGCCCGAGGGCGCGGGTGCCGGAACGGTGCGGGCGTCGTGCGCCACGGCGGCGGCGCCCACGAGTACCAGGACGGAGCAGAGGCCCACGCCGATCCGCTGCGGCGTGCTCGACTTCGTGGCCGGCTCGGGGTTCACGGGCACTCCGGAGGAGAGGGGGCGGGGGCCTTGCGAAGAAGTGACGCGTGGCGGGGCACGAGGGTTGCACGCCCTGCGGGACGGGTTCAGCGGCGCGGGCCGGACCGGGTGCCGTACAGGGTGAACGCGGTGTTGACCAGCGCCACATGGCTGAAGGCCTGCGGCGCGTTGCCGAGTTGGCGTCCGTCGACCGGGTCCCACTGCTCCGACAGCAGACCGAGGTCGCTGCGGACGGACAGGACGTCCTCGAACACCGCCCGGGCCTCCGCACGCCGGCCCGCGGCCGCGAGGGCGTCCGCGTACCAGAGCCCACAGGCGAGGAAGGCTCCCTCGCCGCCGTGCAGGCCGTCCACCGGGTGCCGCGCGGAGCCGGAGACCGGCGCGTACCGGTGCAGGAAGCCGTGATGGCCCAGACGGTCGCGGATCGCGTCGAGGGTGGCCAGCACCCGCCGGTCCCGCGCGGGGAGGAAACCGAGACGGGGGATGAGCAGCGCCGTCGCGTCCACCGAGGGTGCGCCGTAGTACTGCACGAACGTGTGCTGCCCCGGGTCCCAGCCGAGCCGGCACACCTCGTCGTGGATCTCCTGCCGCATCGCCCGCCACCGGGAGGCCATCGGCCGCAGTCCGGCGGCCCGCGCCATCCGCAGCGCCCGGTCCGCGGCCACCCAGGACATCACCTTGGAATGGACGAAGTGCCGCCGCGGCCCCCGGACCTCCCACGGTCCCTCGTCCGCGTCCCGCCAGTGCTTCTGCAGGTAGTCCATGAAGGACGCGAGCAGGCTCCAGGCGTGGCGCTCGATCGGCACGCCCGCCCGCAGCGCCGAGTAGAAGGTGTTCAGCACCTCGCCGTAGACGTCCAACTGAAGCTGCTGGACCGCGTGGTTGCCGATGCGCACCGGTGCCGAGCCCTCGTAGCCGCCCAGCCAGTCCGCCGGGCCCTCCCCGATCTTGCGCTGGCCCGCGACGCCGTAGAGCGACTGCAGGTCGGCCGGGTCGCCGGCCACCGCGCGGACCAGCCAGTCCTTCCAGGCGACGGCCTCGTCCCGGAAGCCGCTGCGCAGCAGGCAGGACATCGTGGACGTGGAGTCGCGCAGCCAGCAGTACCGGTGGTCCCAGTTGCGCTCCCCGCCGACGTCCTCCGGGAGCGAGGTGGTCGCGGCGGCCAGCATGCCGCCGGTCGGCGCGTACGTGAGCGCCTTGAGCGTGATCACGGAACGGACGACGGCCTCCCGCCAGGGCCCCCGGTAGCAGCACTGCCGCGACCAGGTCTCCCAGAAGCCCAGAGTGGCGGCCAGCGCGGCGCGGGTGTCGAGATCCGCGGGCACCGGGTCGTAGGACGGGCTCCAGCTGAGGACGACGGCGCGCCGCTCGCCCGCGGAGACCGTGAAATCCATCCGCGCGCAGCCCGCCGCCACGTCCACCTCGGGCGGCGGCTCACCCGTCAGCCGCAGCGCGTCCGGGCCGGCGAACGCGGTCATCCCGGGGGCCGTCGCCACCGCGGAGGCCGCCCGCGCCTGCCGGCCCGTACCGTTGCCGGGCAGCATCCACGGCACGATGCGCCCGTAGTGGAAGCGCGGCCGCAGCTCGCCGTGCATCGCGACCCGCCCGGAAACGCCCTCCACCACCCGCACCAGGTAGGGGCTTCGCATCCGCGGCGGCATGAAGTCGGTCAGCCGGACGGTGCCGGACACGGTCTCCCACACCGATTCCAGTACCAGCGTGTCACCGCGGTAGGACCTGCGGTTGCAGCGCCCGGCGCCTGCCGGGGCGAGCCGCCAGTGTCCGTTCTCCTGTCCGCCCACCAGGGCGGCGAAGCAGGCCGGGGAGTCGAAACGCGGGGCGCACAGCCAGTCCACCGACCCGTCCCTGCCGACGAGGGCCGCGGTCTCCAGATCTCCGACGAGGGCGTAGTCCTCGATCAATCCGGGCACACCTGTCATTCTACGCGCGTGATCTTCGGCGGCGAGTTGACGGCGCCCGTGGCCGGCAGTACACCTGGAAGTACGGGGAGCGTTCGCCTCAGCAATCAGCAATTCAGCAACGCTCGGGAGATTCCGTGCCGTCCTCGTCGGCGCAGTCCATGCGCGAGACCTGCGCGCCGCACCCGCTGCGACGCGCCACCGACTGGCCTGCCGCGGGGCGACGTTCGCCACCCGACGCGGGGGGTCCGAGCCCGCCCTGTGCGCGCACACACCCCGCCCGCCGGGCGTCGGACCGGTTCGTACGGCGCCCTCCCGCTCGTCCCGCCGCCGTCCGGTCGGCCTCCTCGCGAGCCCGCCGTCGCCGTGGCCGCCGTGCGCCGGGCACGGCCCGCGGACGCGGCAGGCGTACGGACGGGGCGGACGGGTCCGACCGATCGGACGCGGTGGACGATCTCAACGCCCGCGCCCGTCGTGGCCCGGCTCGAGCGCTGCGGGGCGGTGCGGCGTGAACATCGAAGTGGTCAGGCCCGCAGAGCTCGGCTCCGCCGCGCAGGCGTCGTGGCAGACCATGCAGCGCAGCGAACCGCAGCTCGCCAACCCCTATCTGGCACCGGAGTTCGCCGTCGCGGTGGGCCGGGTGCGCCGGTCGGCACGGGTGGCGGTGCTCACCGACGGGCGCCGGGGGCCGGTGGCGTTCTTCCCCTTCGAACGCCGGACCGCCGGGCTGGGGCGGCCGATCGGGGCGGGCGTCTCCCGCTGCCAGGGGCTCGTTCACGCCTCCGGCCTGGTCCTCGACCCCGGGACGCTGCTGCGCGCCTGCCGCCTCCAGGCGTGGGAGTACGACCATCTGACGGACGGCCAGGGGCCGTTCGCGACGGGCACGGTGCGGCGGGTGCCCAGTCCGATGATCCGCGTCGACGACGGCTACGCCGCCTACACCGACCTGTTGTGGCGGCGTGCGCCCGGCGAGCTGCGCGAACTGCGGGCCTGCGAGAGCCGGTTGGCGCGCGAGGCGGGCGACCTGCGTTTCGTGTTCGACGAACGCGCGCCCGACGTGCTGGACACGCTGATGCGCTGGCATTCCGCACGGTGCCGGACCGTCAGCAGGCCCGACCCCTTCGCCCGGCCGGCGGTCCGCGCGCTGGTGTCCGACCTCCACGACACCCGGGCCGAGGGCTGCTCCGGTCTGGTGTCGGCCCTGTACGCGAACGGGCGGTTGATCGCGTGCACCTTCGGGCTGCGGTCCCGGCGGGTGCTGGTGAACCGTTTCCCCGCCTACGACGCGGCGTTCGCCCGGTACGCGCCGGGGCTGCTGATGTACCTGATGCTCGCCGAGGGGGCGGCGGGTCGCGGCATCGACCGCATCGAGCTCGGCCGGGGCTGCGGCGAGGGACACGAGGAGCAGGTGAAGTCGGCGGACGTGCTGCTGGGGGAGGGCCGGGTGGAACGCGGCACGCGGTTCGCCGGGCTGCGCGCGAAGCACGCCGACGCGGTCCGCGCCGTGCGGGCCCGGCTCGGCGGGGGGCGTTGAGGGACCGTGCGTGCCGGTCCGGTGCCCTCAGCGGGCGCGCCGGGCGTGCAGCAGCAGCATGCCGGTGTCGCCGTAGTCGGGAAGGCCGGCGTCCTTGGCGACGCGGGTCAGCCGCAGGTCCTCGGTGAGCGGCGCGAACACCGCGCGCACGGTGTCCGCGTCGGCCGGGAACGCCGGCCAGCGCGAGTCGACGCCGATCCGGTAGGTCGGCATGTTCTCCATGAACGCCGCCAGCAACTGCCCGCCCGGGCACACCGCGTGGACGAAGGCGCGGCACAGCGCGGCGAACTCGTCGCCGTCCTCGGTGACGCTCTCCGCGACGAAGTGCATCGACGCCAGACCGTACGCGCCGGCGCGTACGGCGGCGGCGCCGCCCGGCACCAGCCGCACCCGGGACAGCGCCTCGGTCAGCGTGCCGGGCAGGGCGGGATCGAGGCTGCGGCACAGCGCGTAGAACTCCTGCCAGCTGGAGTCCTGCAGGCCCGCCAGCTGCCGGGCCAGGTAGGCGCGCGCGGCCGCGCCGGGTTCCAGCGCGTCGATGCGCCGGCTGACCGCGGCGGCCTGCATCAGCGGATACAGGTTCGGTCCGCAGCCCAGCTCCAGGGAGAGCGCGACGCTGCCCGGCGGGATGCGGCGGTACACGGCCGCGTGGTGGCGGAGGACGGCCGCGTCGGCGTCGTGGATCTCGCGGTAGTTCTCCGCCAGGTAGTCGCCGACCGGCCAACGGTCCCAGTCCGCCTCGGCGTTGCGCCACGGCGGCGGCACCCCGGCCGGCGCGACTCCGGCCGGGCGGCGGTCGCGCGCCGGGCCGTGTGCCGGGCCGTGTGCCGGGTGGGTGGTCACCGTCGCCTCCCCGTACCGCCGGCCGCCGCACGGGGCCCGGTGCCCGCCCCGCCCGCGTCGTCCGCGGGACGCAGCGGGAAGCGGCGGGCGAGATCGGTCAGCGTCGCGTTGAGTTCCTCGATCTGCTCCTCGGTGTTGCTCGCGGTGATCTGCACTCGGAAACCCACCTGGTCCCGCGGCACCAACGGGTACGCGGCGAGCGTCACGTAGACGCCGCGGTCCCACAGGAAGCCGCTCACCTCGTCCAGGTCGGCCGCGTCCCCGAGCGGGATCTCGATGATGGGCAGTCCGTCGGTGTTCGGCGTGCCGACGTCCAGCTCCCTCAGGTGGTGCAGGACCGCCGCCGTCCGCCGGTACAGGTCGCCGCGCAGCGCGTCGCCCCGGCGGTCGTTGACGTCCATCCCGGCCAGTACGGTCGCCAGTGAGGCGGTCGGCGACGGGCCGGAGTACAGGTAGGGCGCGGCGGCCACCTTCAGGTGCTCCTTGAGCCAGGTCGGCAGGGCGAGGAACGCCAGTAGCGACGAGTACGCCTTGGAGAACCCGCCGACCAGCACGATCCCCTCGTAGCTCTCCCCGATGTGCCGGATGATGCTGTTGCCCCGGCACCCGTACGGCGAGGTCTCGTCCGGCCGGCGCTCACCGATCACGCCGAAGCCGTGCGCGTCGTCGACGTACAGCAGCGCGCCGTGCTCCCGGCAGACGCGGGCGAGGGCGCCCAGGTCGGGGCAGTTGCCCGTCATGCTGTTGACGCCGTCCAGGCAGACCAGCCGGGACGAGCCGGCGGGCACGGCGTGCAGCAGGGCGTCGAGCTGGTCGGGCCGGTCGGCGTGGAAGCGCTGCACGCTCGCTCCGTGGCCGCGCGCCACCACGCACCCGTCGTAGACCGTGCGGTGCGCCTTGGCCTCCACGAACACATGGCCCTCGCCCGCGAGGACGGGGATCACCGACTGGTGGATCAGGCTGATGGTCGGCAGCACCAGGGCGTCCGGGGCGCCGAGCAGGCCGGCCAGCCGCTCCTCGATGCGCGGGTAGAGGTTCGGGTTGCCGATCAGCCGGGACCAGCTCGGGTGGGTGCCCCAGCGCCTCACCTGCGGCCCGATGGCCTCGATGATCTCGGGGTCGAGGTCGAAGCCGAGGTAGTTGCAGGACGCGAAGTCGGTCAGCCAGTGGTTCCCGCAGCGGATGCGGCGTCCGTCCACCTCGTCGATCACCGCGTCGACCATGCGGCTGGAGTGCCACAGCTTCGACAGGTCGCCCCAGCGCGGGTCGCGGCGGATCGCCCACCCCTCGGGCCGCTGCTGGGTGTGCCGGGCGGTGGTGCTCGGGGCCTGCGGGCGGTGCTGCTGCGCGCCGTCGAGGAGCAGCCGTTCGCCCTCCTGCGAGGTCATCGGGTGGGCGTACAGGTAGCCCTGGCCGAAGTGGCAGCCCATCGCGGCCAGCAGGTCGCGCTGGCCGCGCTCCTCGATGCCCTCGGCGACGACCTGGAGGCCGAGCACGTCCGCGATCCGCACGATGCCCTCGACGAGCGCGACCTGCTGGGCGTCGGTGGTGAGGTGGTCGATGAAGGACTTGTCGACCTTGAGCATGTCGATGGGGAAGTCCCGCAGGTAGCTCAGCGAGGAGAAGCCGGTGCCGAAGTCGTCGATGGCGATGGACACGCCGAGGTCCTTGAGCGTCGACATCGTGGTGCGGACCTGGTCGTCGCGGCGCATGAAGGCGCTCTCGGTCAGCTCCAGGATCAGCGAACGCGGCGCCAGCCCCGAGGTGTCCAGCACCTGGCGCACCTGCCCGAGGAACGCCTCGTCGCGGAACTGCCGTGCGGAGACGTTGACGTTGACGTACAGCGGCTCGGCGAGGGGGCGTACCTGCTGCCAGCGGGCCACGTCCGAGGCCGCCCGCGCCAGCACCCAGGCGCCCAGCGGCATGATGTGGCCGGTCTCCTCCGCCAGGGTGATGAACTCGTCCGGCGCCACCAGGCCGCGCCGCTCGTGCGGCCACCGGACGAGAGCCTCGAAGCCGACCAGGTCGCCGGAGGAGATCTGCACGATGGGCTGGTAGCGCAGCGCGAACGCCTCCCGGGCGATGGCGCTGTCGAGCCCGGCCTGGAGTTCGTGCCGCTCCCGCAGCCCCGAGTGCAGCTCGCGGCGGTAGTGCCGCCACTGCCGCTTGCCCGTGGTCTTCGCCGCGTACAGGGCCAGGTCGGCGTGGCCGAGCAACTCCTCACTGTCCGCGCTGTCCTCGGACGTGGCGATGCCCACGGACGCGGACGCGTTGACCGTCCCGCTGGTGAGCCGGAACGGTTGGGACAGGGCCTGCACGACCTGCCCGGCCAGCCGCTCCGTGTCCTCGGGCCGCTTGGAACCCTCGATGAGCACGGCGAACTCGTCACCGCCCAGCCGGGCCGCGGTGTCGCTGCGGCGCACCGTGGAGGTGAGCCGGCGGGCCACGGCCGTCAGCAGCTCGTCGCCCAGCGAGTGGCCCATGGTGTCGTTGACGACCTTGAAGTCGTCCAGGTCGATGAAGAGCACGCCGGTGAGGGTGGCGTCCCGGCGCCCGCGCAGCAGCGCACGCTCGATGCGTTCCAGCAGCAGGACGCGGTTGGGCAGCCCGGTCAGCGGGTCGTGGAACGCGCGGTGGGTCAGCTCCCGTTCGAGCTTCCGCTGCTCGGTGACGTCGCGCAGGGTCAGGACCAGGGCGTTCACCGTGTTCTCGTGGCGCAGGTTGGAGCAGCGCACCTCGACGTCGAGAGGATCCCCGTCCTCCCGCACCACGCGCCAGTCGCCGCGGGTGTCGCCGCTGCCGCCCGCCCGGATGCGGGCCAGGCGTTCCAGCACGGCCGCCCGGTCGTCGGGGTGGAGGAGCCGGTCGAGGGGCGTTCCCGGGAGGTGGGTGGTGCCGAACATGCCGTCCGCGGAAGGGCTGGCGTAGCGCACGGTGTCGTCGTCGTTGACGATGAGGATCACGTCCGAGGTGTTGTGCACCAGGGTGCGGAAGTACGCCTCGCTGTTGCGGCGGCTGATCTCCCGGCTCAGGCCCACCCGTTCGAGGGCGAGCGCGACCTGCGAGGACAGGCTCTCCAGGGCGCCCCACAGGCCGAGGAGCCTGCGCTCGGAGGCGGCGACGAGGAGCATGCCCAGCAACGGGCGGCCGCGCGGCCCCTCGGCGGTGAGCGGGCAGAGCAGCACCTTCTCCGACTCTCCCAGGTCGGCGGCGAGGGCGGGCCCCAGCGCCTCGACGGAGACGAGGCGCTTGCCGGAGGCGAGTGCGGAGAGACGGCCCTCCGGCTCCTCGGGGTGTTCCTCGACCTGCCGGACCCAGGGGCGCCCCGTGGTGGGCATGGCCTGGAGATCGCCGTCCGGGTCGGACACCAGCAGCAGCGTGGCGTGCCGGACTCCGCGGCCGAAGAGGGCGGTGGCGGCCACGTCCACGCAGGCCGCGACCTCCCGCGGGCTGATCGCCGAGACCAGCGAGCCGGCCGCGACGCGCAGGCCGCGTTCCCGGCCGACGGCGCGCCGGTGGTCGGCCATGACGCCGCCCAGCCGCGCCAGCACCAGCAGGAACATCACGCCGGCGAACGCGGCGAGCACCGCGGCATCCCCGGGGCGGCCGGCACTGGCCTCGTACGCCAGCATGCCCGGGGCGACCAGGCAGGCGGCGCCCAGCAGCGCGAGGCGGCGGTGGGGGATGCCGGGGGTGGGGGGCGGCATGGGTTCGGTCAGTTCGACCATGGACGGGTGCAGTGCGGCCAGGCCCCAGGCGAGGAAGAAGACCACCCAGCCCAGGTCCTTGGGCGAGCCGACCTGCCAGGTGCCCTGGAGCTGCAGGTAGCCGTACAGCACGTCGGAGACCAGCAGGCCCAGTGAGCCCAGCACCAGCAGTTGCACCGCCCGGGACCGGGCGCCGCCGGGCACGAGCAGCCGCAACAGCAGCGCGAGGACCAGCACGTCGCCGAGCGGGTAGGCGATGGAGATCAGTTTGTCGAGGAGGGGCGTGTCCTCGGCGCTGGCGAGAGGGTCGATGAGGAAGCGCCAGGAGAAGAGCGCGAGGGCGAGCGTGAGGATCAGCGCGTCGAGGAGGTTGGCCAGGTCCCGCCCCGGCCCGCGGTACCGGATGAACGCGTACAGCCCGACGGCGTACAGGGGGTAGGTGAGCAGGTAGAAGGCGTCGGCGGGGGAGGGGAACGGGTTGGGCTGGTTGTAGAGGTTCTCCAGCACGTTGTAGGTGGTGTCGCCCGCGGTGAAGGCGAGCGAGGCGGCCGCCAGGACCGCCCACGGCCAGGCGGGGGCGGGCCGGTTGCGGCGGACGCCGACCAGCATCGCGGCGACCCCGAGCAACCCGATGGCGGCCCACAGGCTGGTGTGGCGGGCGGGGAAGAGCAGGTAGGCGACCGTGAGCGGGACGGCCAGCAGCACGAGCCCGGCCATCAGGGCGCCCGTCCGCGGTGTCCCGATCAAGGAAACCGCCCCCTTGGATCGTGAACCTCTTCCGATGCTAGGACCGGCCGCAGGCGCCTGCATGTCGGCGCCTGAGGGGGTGTCGGCCCAGGCCGCAGGTGTCGGCCCAGGCGGTAGACTGAGGCGGCAGACGTACACCCCGAGCCCGGCGCCGCGTCGGCAGGGCTTCGTGCAGGACCAGAGCCCGGCGTGCGGGCCTGGTCCTTCTTGACGTCGCGTCGTCCGCCTTCCGCCCGTCTTCCGCATGACGAGGAGCCGCTTCCGTGACGAATCTCGCGCTCGGGCCGAGCTGGCTGGATCCGGACTACCTGATCCAGACCTTCGGGCTGATCGGCATCCTCGTCATCGTCTTCGCCGAGTCGGGGCTCTTCTTCGGCTTCTTCCTGCCGGGCGACTCGCTGCTGTTCACCACCGGTCTGCTGGTGGCGACGGGCCAGTACCTGCACTACCCGCTGTGGCTGGTGTGCAGCCTGGTCGTGATCGCCGCGGTCCTCGGCGACCAGGTCGGCTACCTCTTCGGCCGCAAGGTCGGTCCGGCGCTCTTCAAACGCCCGGACTCGCGGTTCTTCAAACAGGAGAACGTCGAGAAGGCGCACGACTTCTTCGAGAAGTACGGCCCCAAGTCGCTGGTGCTGGCCCGCTTCGTGCCGATCGTGCGGACGTTCACGCCGATCGTGGCGGGCGTGAGCCGGATGAACTACCGCTCGTTCGTCACCTTCAACGTCCTCGGCGGCGTCCTGTGGGGCGCTGGCGTCACACTGCTCGGTGCCGCGCTGGGCCAGGTCGACTTCGTGCACCAGCACATCGAGGCGATCCTGATCGGCATCGTGCTGCTGTCGGTGCTGCCGATCGTGATCGAGTACCTGCGGGCCCGGCGCTCCTCCGGGAAGGGCCGCGGCCCGGGAGACGGTGACCGGAACGGCAGCGGGAACGGCGACGGCTCCGGGCAGCGCCCCGACGCCGGACGCAGGGCCGCCCGGCGGGCCGACCGGCCGCGCCGCCGCGGCCGGCACGCCCTGCGCTGAGCTCCCGTCACCGCGCGGGTGCGGTGGGTCCCGGGGGCAGCGCGGTCGTCACCGGGGCTACCCCCAGTCGCGCCCGGAGCGCCCGCGCTTCAGGTCGCCGCGCTGCTTCTTCTGCCGCAGCCGCCGCTCGTTGACGCCGCGCGGTATCCGCTTCTTCCGCCGCGGCCGGGGCGGCGGCGCGGTGGCCTCGGCGAGCAGCGCGGCCATCCGTACGGCGGCCGTCTCGCGGTTCCGCCACTGCGAGCGGTGCTCGCTCGCGCGTACGACCAGGACACCGGCCACCAGGCGGCCCGCCAGCTGCTCCAGGGCGCGCGTCTTCCACACCTGGGGCAGCGCCTCGGTGGCGGCGAGGTCGAAACGCAGTTCGACGCTGCTGTCACTGGTGTTGACGTGCTGCCCGCCCGGCCCCGAGGACCTGCTGAAACGCCAGCGGAGCTCGGACTCCGGGAGCGGGACGGAGCCGCGGATGACATGGGGACCGGACATGCGTCCCATCGTCGCGCGTCCTGCCGTCCGCCGTCACGGCGTTTTCGCACCGCCGTGGGAACCCGGGCCCGGCCCGGTGGCGTTGTGGGTGGTGAAGGGTACGGACCCGAGAGATTCGCAACGAAAGGGCAACCCCATGGCTGTAAGCCTGTCCAAGGGCGGCAACGTCTCACTCACCAAGGAGGCGCCCGGCCTCACCGCCGTCACGGTCGGCCTCGGCTGGGACGTCCGTACCACCACGGGCACGGACTTCGACCTCGACGCCAGCGCCATCGCGGTGAACGGGGCCGGACGGGTCCACTCCGACCAGCACTTCGTCTTCTTCAACAACCGCGCCACCCCGGACCAGTCGATCGTGCACTCGGGCGACAACGTCACCGGTCAGGGCGAGGGGGACGACGAGCAGATCAACGTCAACCTGGCCGCGCTGCCCGGCGAGATCGACAAGATCGTCTTCCCGGTCTCGATCTACGACGCGGAGTCCCGCAGCCAGAACTTCGGCCAGGTGCGCAACGCGTTCATCCGTGTCGTCAACCAGGCCGGCGGCACCGAGATCGCGCGCTACGACCTCAGCGAGGACGCGGCGACCGAGACCGCGATGGTCTTCGGCGAGCTGTACCGCAACGGCGCCGAGTGGAAGTTCCGCGCCGTGGGCCAGGGCTACGCCTCCGGTCTCGTCGGCATCGCGCAGGACTTCGGCGTCAACGTCTGATCGCGCGCACCGCCCTCGGGGCCCCGGCGGCCCGACGGCACCGCCCCGCCGGCCCGGCCTCCCCGCAGGGAGACCGGGCCGGCGTCGTGCGGGGCAACCTCACGCACCCCCGTCCGCCGGACCGGCTCGTCCGGGTGCCGCCGCCGCGTGGACCGGGGCGGGCGGCGGAGCGACAATGGCCAGGTGAGACCTGACAGCCCGAGGCATTCGCCGCACCGGTAGGGGGTGACACCTCGTGACCTCCTCCGCCGGGCCGCGCGGCAGGCGTACCGCGCCTCCCCCGGGGCTGCCCGCGCAGGCGTTCGACGCCGCGCCGTTCACGGTCGCCGCGACCTGGGACGCCGACCACCGCCTCGCCTACGCCAACCCCCGCCACCGCGGGCTGTTCGGCGACGCACCGCTCGGCACCCCCTTCGCCCGGGCCTGCCCCGACCTGGCCGGCGACGAGTTCCTGAGCCGCATGGACACCGTCCAGCGCACCGGCGAGCCGTACGTCTTCACCGCCCTCCCGGTGGTGCTGCACGTTCCCGGAGAGGGGTCCACCGAGAAGCTGTTCACCTGCAGCCTCTCCCCAGCGGTCGCACCGGACGGCCTGCGCGGCGTGCTGGTGGTCTCCACCGAGGTCACCGGCCAGATCGAGGCGCAGCGGCGCATCCTCCACCGGTTCCAGCGGCTGGTCGGGGCCAGCGAGCAGAAGACCCTGGTGGCCGACCCGGCCGGCCGGGCGCTGGAGCTGTCCGGCTGGGAGCACGTGACCGGCCGTACGCGGGCCGAGCTGATCGGCGACGGCTGGCTGGACACCGCGCACCCGGAGGACCGGCCCGCCCTGGAGAAGGCGTGGCGCGACGCCGTACGCGACGTTCCCGAACGCTTCGAGCACGTCTACCGGCTGCGGTACCGGGACGGCTCCTACCGGCACTGCCGCATCGGTGCCGTGCCGTTGCGGGACGACGGGACGCTCGTGGAGTGGGTGGCCGGGTGCTCCGACATCGAGGAGGAGTGGCTGGAGGAGCGCCGTGCCGCGCTGCTCGCCCGGGCCGCCGCCGTGGTCGGCGACGCCGCGAGCGCGGAGGAGTCCTTCGCCGCGCTCAGCCACGTCGTGGTGCCCGCGCTCGCCGACCAGTGCGGCATCTACCTGCTGCCCGACTGGCCGGGCGAAGGCTCGAAGGCCGAGACCCTGACCGTACAGCGGGTGGCCGCCACCGCCCGGCGTGGCTTGGAGGCGCGGCTGCCGCCGTTGCGCGACGAGCACGTCGACCCGCACGTCCACAGTGCCTTCACCCACGCCGCGCTGGCCCGGGTGCCCGCCCGGGCGACGTTTCCGCCCGGCCAGGCGCCGCCCGGGTTCGCCCCGCCCGCGCTCGCGCCGTGGATCGTCAAGGCCCAGGCGCACAGCGGCGTCCTGGTGCCCGTGCTGGTGGACGGCACGGTCGCCGCGGTGGTCTCGGCGTTCGTCTGCGGCGCGCGGGAGGCCATCTCCGACCAGGACACCGAGCTGATCCGCGACATCCTGGAGCACGCCCACGGACCGCTGCGCAACGCCCTGGAACTGCACCGCACCCGACGGGTCGCCAACGCGCTGCAGCACAGTCTGCTGACCGCGCCGCCGCACGTGCCCGGACTCCAGATCAGCGCGCGCTACCGCGCCAGCGCCACCACCGCCGAGGTGGGCGGCGACTGGTACGACTCCTTCCTGCTGCCGGACGGCGTGGCCAGCCTGGTGATCGGCGACGTCGCCGGCCACGACCTGGCCGCCGCCGTCACCATGAGCCGGATGCGCAACATGCTGCGCGGGCTGGCGGTCGACCGCACCGAGCCGCCCGGCGACATCGTGCGCCGGCTCGACCTGGCCGCGCAGTGCCTCGGCCCCGAAGAGACCACCGCGACCTGCGTGTTCTGCCGCGTCGAGCCGATGGGCGACGGCCACTGGCGGCTCAACTACGCCGTCGCCGGCCATCCGCCGCCACTGGTCGTCGAGGCCGACGGCAGCTCACGTTTCCTGGAGGCGTCGCACGGCCCGCTGCTCGGCGGCATCTCCCCGGAGATCCCCCGCGGCAACGCCCTGGAGCGGCTGGGCCCCGACTGCACCCTGCTGCTCTACACCGACGGCCTGGTCGAGCGGCCCGGAGAGGACATCGACACCAGCCTGGAACGCCTGCGGGAGCGCGCCGAGACGCTGGTGACGGCACCGTTGGAGGACTTCTGCGACGAGCTGGTCGACCGCCACAACCCCGGCACCAGCGACGACATCGCGCTGATCGCACTGCGCACGGAGCCTGACCCGCACGGAGCCTGACCCGCGCGGCGCCTGACCCGCGCGGCGCCTGAGCCGCAGCGCGCACCGGCGGGAGCGCGCCCGGCGAGCGACGCGTCGACCGCCGTCGCGCGCCCGCGCCACCGCCCGACGGCCGCGCAACGGGCCCGTGACAGCATCGGGGCGTGCTCGACATCGGCTACGCCCTCTCCTCCCGCTTCCCCGATCCGCCGCAGACCGACTACCGCACCGCCGACCGGACCGCGCTGCGGCACGACCTCTTCTGCGGCGACGTGTACCTCGCGGACGTCGACACGGACCGCGAGGTGTGCACGGCCTGGGGATGGCTGCCGGTGCTGGACTTCGCCTGGGCGCTCTGCGACATCGCCGAGCGGCTGGACCGCGACCCCCTCGGCGGACGCTCGCCCGGCCCGCAGCGGGCCGAGATCGACTTCACCGAGAGCGTCGACCGGCTGCGTTTCGAGCGCCGTTTCGGCACGGTGGAGGTCATCGCGGACTGGTCCGCTCCGCACGAGCCGCCGCTCGTCCTCGGGTACACGGAGCTGCGGCGCGAGGCCCGCGACTTCCTGCACGACCTGCTGGCCGACCTCGTCGACATGCACGAGGGGCTGGATGCGAACCCCGAGGTGTGGAGCCTGCGGGCGCGCTTTCCCCGTCTGTAGGCGGCCGGCGACGCTGCGTGGGCGTGCCCGGGGTTTGTTACTCGCCGGTTCCGTTCGGGGTGGTGCGGAGCTACGGTGGAGGTGAGACATTTCCCCCTATGAGTCTTATCGTGGCGCCGGCCAGGTGTCGTCGCAGCACCTCCCGCCCGGTGGTGTCGCCACAGACAGGACATGCCGTATGAATCCCCCCGAACCGCGGTCCCCGTCCCTCGAGCACGCCGCGGAGATCCTCGGCGTGGCGCGTTCCGCCGACGGGCGTGACGGCGGCATGTCACGCGACTCCGACGACGAACCGGGCGGCCATCCCGTGCCCGCCCCGGCCTCCGGGGACGACCGGCGCCCGCGAGGCGGCGAGGAACGGCCCGGCGTGGACGACGACGGCGACCGGGGGCGGGGTCCGAGGCGCGTCGCGGACCGGCGGGCCGCCGAACGGAACCGGCAGGAACGTCTCCTCGAGGAGGACGCGCTGGTGCGCGCCCTGTTCTCGCAGTCACGCGTCGGCCTGGCCGTCCACGACGCCCTGCTGCGCGTCACCCGCACCAACCTCGGCCACGACTGCTTCCGCCCCGTCGCCGTCGGCCGCGGGGACCCCGACGGAAGCGGGCGGGACGCCCGGCCGGAGCCCCGGCACCCCGAGTCGTTCCTGGAGGCGGAGGACGCGGCCCGGGTGGTCGCCACACTCAGCCGGGTCGCCGAGACCGGCGAGCCCGTCATGGGCGTGCCGCACCGCGCGCGCTGCCTGGGCCGGCCGGACGACGACCGCGTCGTGTCGCTCTCCGCGCTCCCGCTGCTCGACCTCGACGGCGCCGGCCGAGGCGTGCTCACCTCGGTCATCGACATCACCGACGCGCACCGCGACCGGGAGCGGCTGGCCATGGTCAGCGAGGCCGCCAAGCGCATCGGCACCTCCCTGGACCTGACCCGCTGCGCCGAGGAACTCGCCGACTTCCTCGTGCCGGAGTTCGCCGACCTCGCCGCCGTCGACTTCACCGAGGTGGTGCTGGTCGGCGAGGAGCCGGGCGACATCGCGCGCGGCGCGCCGTTCACGCGGGTGGGCGTGGCGACCGCCGAGGGGGAGTGGCCCCCCGAGCTGTACCAGCCGGGCGAGACGGCCCTCACCCGCACGCTGGAGACCGAGTACCTGCGGGAGCGTGCCGTGCAGGTGCCCGACCTGGACGAGATACGGGACGCCTGGTCGGACGACGACCACCGGCGGCGGCTCTTCCTCGCCGAGGGCGCCGCGTCCTACATGTGGGTGCCGCTGCACGCCCGCGGCCTGGTGCTGGGCTCGGCGCACCTGTGGCGCCGGAAGGGCTCCGCCCCTTTCGACCGGCGCGACGCCGACCTCGCCGAGGAGGTCGTCAGCCGGGCCGCGCTCGCCGTGGACAACGCCCGCCGCTACACCCAGGAACGGCGTACCGCCGAGGCGCTGCGCCGCAGCCTGCTGCCGCCCTCGCTGGTCGAGGTGAGCGCCGCCGAGGCCGCCGGCAGCTGCCTTCCCGCGGCCACCACGGCGGGCGTCGGCGGCACCTGGTTCGACGTCATCCCGCTGTCCTCCGCGCGCGTCGCCTTCGTCGTGGGCGACTCGGTCGGCCACGGCCTGGAGGCCACGGCGGCCACCGGGCGGCTGCGTACGGCCGTGCAGACGCTGTCCGACCTCGACCTTCCGCCCGACGAACTCCTCGCCCACCTGGACGACCTGGTCGAACGCCTCTCCGCGGACGTCGCCTCGACCTGCGGTCCGGCCGGCCGCATCAAGGGCTCCACCTGCCTCTACGCGGTCTACGACCCGGTCACCGGGCACTGCACGATGGCGTCCGCGGGGCACCCGCCGCCCGCCGTGATCTCCCCGGACGGGGACTGCGCGCTGGCGACGTGCGAACCGGGACCGCCGCTGGGGGAGGGCGGCGAACCGTACGAACCGTTCGAGCTGGCCCTCGAACCCGGCAGCCGGCTCGCCTTCTACTCCGGCAACCTGCCGCCCGCACGGGAGGACCACTCGCCCGCGCCGCGTCTGTGCGACGCCCTCGGGGAGGCCGCACGGACGCACTCCTCGCCCGCCGACGTCGTTCGCGAGACGCTCAGCAGCCTGGTCCCGAAGGCGCCCGACGCGGACACCACCCTGCTCGTCGCCTGGCCGCGGCGACTGCCCGCCGACCACACCGCCGAATGGCGCTTCCCCGCCGACCCGGCGATCGTCGGACAGGCGCGCGAGGTCGTCGCCGCCCAGCTCGCCTCCTGGGGGCTGGACGACCTGGTCTTCACCACCGAGCTCATCGCCAGCGAGCTGGTCACCAACGCCATCCGGTACGCCGGCGGGCCGGTGACACTGCGGCTGATCAAGGACGAGACGCTGATCTGTGAGGTCTCCGACCCGACGCAGACCCATCCGCATCTGCGCCGCGCCCGCCCCACCGACGAGGGCGGCCGAGGCCTGTTCCTGATCCACCAGCTCACCGAGCGCTGGGGCAGCCGCTACACGCCGTGCGGCAAGACCATCTGGACCGGCCAGCGGCTGCCCGACGGCACCGAGGAGCCGTAGCGGACGCGCCGCCGGAGCCGCCGGAGCCGGTCCGTGTCGCACGCGCCGTACGCCACGGGCGGTGGCGTTGTCAGAGGCCCGGTGCACGATGGCGGGATGGCGAGCACGCGACCTTCCGTACCCCGGCCGCAGCTTCCGCAGCTCTCGCTGCCCGACCTCACCCCGTACGAGGGGCCGGGCCTGGAGCCGGACGGCGACCACGACACCGAGTCCCTCACCGGCCTCGACCTGTCGCACGCGGACGGCGGCGGCAGCACCTTCCTGGACTGCGCGCTGCGGCAGTGCGACCTGACCGGGACCCGGCTGAAGCGTGCCCGCTTGATCGACTCCGCCCTGGAGGGCGTCACCGGCGTCGGCACCGACCTCGCGGACGCGGAGCTGCGGGACGTCGAGCTGACCGGCGCCCGGCTCGGCGGCGCCCAGCTGCACGGCGCCCGGCTGACCCGGGTGCACGTCCGCGGCGGCAAGCTCGACGTCCTCAACCTGCGGCAGGCCACGCTCGTGGACGTGACCTTCGAGGGCTGCGTCCTGGTCGAGCCGGACTTCGGCGGGGCGCGTCTGGAGCGGGTGTCCTTCCGCGACTGCGCCCTGCGCGGTGCGGACCTGTCCGCCGCCCGGCTGCGCGACGTGGACCTGCGGGACGCCGCCGAACTCGGCTTCGCGGGCGGCGTCGACCGGCTCTCCGGCGCCGTGATCGGCACCGGGCAGCTGATGGACCTGGCTCCGGCGTTCGCGGCCCAGCTGGGGGTGCGTGTCCTGGACTGAGGCCGGACGAGGGCGGACGAGAAGGAAAGAGTCAGGAGAGCGTGCGGTACCGGCCGCGGAAGTAGGTGAGCGGGCCGGTGCTCTCGCCGTGCCGGACGGACGAGGTGAGGACGCGGGCGATGACCAGGTTGTGGTCGCCCGCCCGCACCCGCTGCTCGGTGTGGCACTCCACGACGGCCAGCGCCTCGCGCAGCAGGGGTGCGCCGCTGGCTTCGCCGCGGTCGTGCGGCAGCTCCTGGAAGAGCAGCCGGTCGCTGAGGCGCCCCTTCATCGCGAACCGGCCGGCGATGTGCCGCTGCCCCTCGGTGAGCAGGCACGCCGCCCAGCGCGGCTGCCGCTCCAGCACCTCGTCCATGCGTGAACCGTCCCGCACGCTGACCATGACGAGCGGGGGTTCCAGCGAGACGGACAGGAAGGCGGTCGCGGTCATGCCGACGTCCTCGCCGCGGGGCCCGTCGTCCGGGTCGTGGGCCGACACCAGGACCACGCCGGCCGCCAGCCGGGCCATGACGGCCTTGAACTCCTCCTCGCTCACCCCTTCAGGATGGGGTACGGGCGTCTTCGTCGTCTGCTGCTGGAATGCTCGGGACACGTCAGAAGACGGTATCCGGCGTCGCGCCGCCCCCGCATCGGACTTGGGAACCAGGCAGGACCTAGGTCCGGCCCGACGTCCCCGACGCCGGGCCTCCGGTCCTGGTGACGGCGGGAAACGGACGACCGACGTCCGGTCCGTGCCGGTTCGGTGTCCTGTCCGCGCCGTTTTCGCGCGGGTTGTGCGCCCCTTTCGCGCCCCGCCCAGTGACTTGAGTCACAGAAGCGATTTAATGTTGACCCTGTGTACCGGCTGTGGTGCTGACTGTGATTCAGTGGTCACCTGCACGTGCACGTGCACGGGAACGCGCGCCGGGAGGCGCGCGGAACGCTCGCGGAGCCGACGTTCACGCCGAAGCTCAGGGGGAGGCGATGGAGACAGAGTCGGAGCCCTACGTCCGCCTCGCCAGTCTGCGGGCCCTGCACCAGGCGGTGGCGAAGCTCAACACCGCACGCAGCATGGCCGACACCCTCCAGACCATCGCCGACGGCGTCGTCGAGGGACTGGGCTTCGAACTCTGTGCCGTCAACTTCGTCCGCCCCGACGGCGACCTGGTGGTCGCCGCCGTGGCCGGCAGCGAGGCCGCCGAGACGGCCATGGCCGGCCGGGTGGGCTCCCGCGCCTCCTGGGAACGGCGCCTCGCGATGGGCGAGCCGTCCGGGTCGCTGCGCTTCATCCCCTGCCACGAGGGCTGGATACTCGACAACGACGACGTCCCCCAATGGCACACGCCCGCGCCGGTCAGCGACGACACCGACCGCTGGCAGCCCAGCGACCGCCTCTTCGCCCCGCTCCACACCTCCGGCAGCGAACTGCTCGGCGTGATGTCCCTGGACAAGCCGCGCAACGGCCGCCGCCCCGGCACCTGGACCCTGGAAGCCCTCCAGCTCTACACCACCCAGGCCGCCATCGCCCTCTCCAACGCCCGGCTGCGCGCCAACATGCAGCGCGCCCTGGTCCGCCTCGAACGCGAGCAGCAGGCACTCCGGGCCAGCGAGGAGAGCTTCCGCCAGGCGTTCGAGTACGCGCCGAGCGGCATGGCCGTCGCCGAGATGGGCGGCGACCAGCACGGCCGCCTGATGCGCGCCAACGACGCGCTGTGTCGGCTGCTGGGCCGCCCGGCCGCCGCCATGCGCCGCTACTCCTTCTCCGACCTCGTCCACCCCGAGGACATCGGCACGCTGCTGCGCACCTCCGCCGAGGGCGGCCGCGCCGAGCTGCGCCTGGCCCGGCGGGACGGCAGCTACGTCTGGGTCTCGCTGCGCAACTCCGTCGTCGCCGACGCGGCCGACGGGCCCCGATTCCTGCTGACGCACGTCGAGGACATCGAGGAGCGCAAGCGGCACGAGATCCAGCTCGCCCACCGCGCCAGCCACGACTCCCTCACCGGCCTGCCCAACAGCGCCGAACTGCGCGCACGGCTCGGCGCACGGCTGTGCGCCGGCACGGCCGGTGCACCCGGCGGTGCCGAAGGCGGCATCGGGCCGGTGCTCACCCAGGCGCCCCGCCCGGCGGCCGACCCGACCGTCGCGCCGCTGACCGACCCCGCCGCGGCGACCGCGGCGGGCCTGGGGGCGCTGGAGGCCTTCGAAGGGCCGTACGACACCCCGGCCTCCGGAATCCCCGCCTTCGACGGCTACGCCGCGCACCACGACCACGCGGTGCCGCCGCACCACGACGGGGAGAAGGGACTCGCCGTCCTCTTCTGCGACCTCGACGGGTTCAAGTCGATCAACGACCGGTTCGGCCACCACTGCGGCGACGCGGTGCTGATCGAGGTCGCCCGCCGGCTCTCCGCGGGCGTCCGCGACAACGACACCGTGGCCCGCCTGGGCGGCGACGAGTTCGTGGTGCTGGCGGACGGCGTCGGCCCCGCCGAGGCCCAGGACCTGGCGGTGCGGCTGCGCAACGCCATCATCCCGCCCATCCGCGTCGACGGCCGCGCGGTCCGGGTCGGGGCGAGCTTCGGCATCGGCTGGGCGGCCTGCGGCATGACGGCCGAGGAGGTCCTCCAGTCCGCGGATCAGCGCATGTACGTGGAGAAGCGCTCCCGGTCCGGCGGCGGCCGCCGCCGCGCGGGCTGACGGGTCGCCGCGCGACGACCGGCGGCGTCCGCACCGCGTGTCGTCGTCCGTGTCCCGAGGGTTGAGACGTGCCCCGACGGCCGGGGGGCACAGGACGCGCGGTGAGCTGGGACTTCGCCCGATGTCCGACGGGTGATCACTTCCGCGTTGGCGTCGGGCCCACCCCCGGGATGTAGGCTCGGCCGGATACCTGACGCAGAGGGAGTGACAGGGGATGACCGCCGAGAACCAGGGCACGGGTGCGCCGGAGGGCGACGATCCGTTCGCCTATCTGTACCGCCAGGAAGGCGGCGGCGCGGAGGGGCGTGCGGCGACGGCACCGCAGCCCGGTGTCCCCCGGCGTTCGTACAACCAGGTCCGCGCGGTCGGCGAACGCCAGTACGGCGGACAGCAGACCTACGGCGGGCAGCAGACCTACGGCGGGCAGCAGACCTACGGCGGGCAGCAGACCTACGGCGGCCGGCAGGGCGGTCAGGCCACCGCGTTCCAGCAGCACGGCACCGGCAGCCCCAGCGCCCACTATGCCGCGCCGGAGACGATGCCCGGCGGCCGCGCCGCGGTCCGCCGGCAGGGGGACGGTTCCAAGGGCGGCCCGTCCGGCCGGGGCCGTGGCGGCCGCGGATCCGGCGGCAACCGCAACGGACTGCTGATCGTGGCCGTGGCCGTGGTCGCCGCCGTGGTCATCGGCATCGGTACCGCCATGCTCTTCAACAGCGACGACAGCGGCGGCACCGGCAACCCGCAGGCCGGCACCACCCCGACCGCGGGCGCCGGCGGCGAGGAGCAGGACACCGGCGGCAAGGACGAGGGGCAGAAGGACAAGCCGCTCGACCTTCCCACCGAGGACGCCGCCGCGCTGACGCTGGACGGCAAGGCCACCGCGGCGAACACGGTCCCCGGCGCCCAGAGCCGCAACGGGTCGTACGTGACGATGCCCAACGCCGGCGACAGCGCGACCTGGAGCCCCGAGGTGCCGAAGGCGGGCAAGTACACCGTGATGGTCCGCTACTCCGTCCCCGGCCGGGACGCGGACTCCACCCTCGTGGTCAACGGCGACCCGCACGACAGGCCGCTGAGCATGAAGAACTTCGCCAACGCCAAGAAGGGCGACTGGGAGAAGGGCTGGACCACGAGCTACTCCTACGTGGTCCTCAAGGAGGGGAGGAACGACATCACGGTGTCCTGCGAGCAGGGCAACACGTGCGCGTTCGCCCTCGACCAGATCTGGCTGAAGCCCGGCTGGAAGGGCTGACCGGGCCGAGCCCCGCCACGTTCACACGCCCCCGGTCCACATGCCCCCGGTCCACACGCCCCCTGGGCCGTCACGCCGCCGCCGTCCGCTCGGTGACCTCGACCCGGGGCAGCATCTCGGCGTAGACCGGGGCGTCGAACTCCCCGGCGGCCGGGGCCGCGACGGTGGCCGCCGACAGGGCCACCGCGCGCACCAGCCGGTCCGGCCAGGAGAGGCCCTCGACCAGACCGGACAGCAGTCCGGCGACCGCCGAGTCCCCGGCGCCCGCCGGGTTCCCGGCCAGCCGGCGCGCCGGGGCGGCCCGCCAGACGCCGTCCTCGGTGAGGGCCAGCATCCCGTCCGGGCCGAGCGACGCCGCGACCTCCCGCGCGCCCCGGCGACGCGCCTCGCGCGCCGCCCGCAGCGGCTCGTTGGTGCCGGTGATGCCCGCCAGTTCCGCGACGTTGGGCTTGACGACGTCCGGACGGGCGGCCAGCCCGCGCCGCAGCGGCTCGCCGCTGGTGTCCAGCAGCACCGGCACGCCCGCGGTCCTCGCCTCCCGCACCAGCGTCCCGTAGGCGCCGACCGGTACGCCCGGCGGCAGGCTGCCGCACAGCGCGACGGCCCGGCACCGGCCGCCGCCGGCCGCGAGCAGGTCCCGGTACGCGGTCAGGAACGCCGTCCACTCCTCCGGGGCGACGTGCGGGCCGGGCTCGTTGAGCTGGGTGGTGTCGCCGGTGGCGTCGTCGATCACGGCGACCGTGCGGCGGGTCTCGCCGCCGACGGCGACCAGGGCGTCCGTGAGCGAGCCGGCGTCCGGTGCGGCCGAGGCGTTCTCCGCCCGGCGGGCGAGCAGGGTCCGCACCTCCTCGCCGGTACGGCCGCCGGCGAAGCCGGTGACCACCACGTCGTGGCCGAGCGCGGCGAGCACGCGGGCGACGTTCAGCCCCTTCCCGCCGGGTCTGACCCGCACCTCGCTCACGCGGTGCGTGCCGTGCCGTTCGAGGCGGGGAACCCGGTAGCCGACGTCCAGGGCGGTGTTGAGCGTTACCGTCAGGATCACGTGGATCCACCCCCTGAGTACACGTGCGCCGTTCCCTCGTCGTAGTACGAAAACCTGATGTGCGGGGGTGATCATGCCATCGCGTGGCGGCCGAGCACAGACCCCGGACCCGTCGCCTTACCCGCGGTCACCCTGCCGGCGGCGGAACCAGCCACTCGCCCTTCCGCATCACGGCGGTCAGCGCGAAGTCCGCGTCCAGCACCACCAGATCCGCGTCCTTCCCGGCCTCCAGCGAGCCGACCCGGTCGAACACGCCCAGCAGGCGCGCCGGGTTGGCGCTCAGCGCCCGCACCACATCGGCCACGGGAAGCCCGTCCACCGTGACCGCGCGGCGGAACGCCTGATCCATGGTCAGCGTCGAGCCCGCGATGGAGCCGCCCTCCACCAGCCGGGCCACGCCGTCGCGCACCTCGACCTCCAGCGGGCCCAGCGGGTACACGCCGTCGCCCATCCCGGCCGCGCCCATCGCGTCCGTCACGAACGCCACCCGGCCCGGCCCGGCCGCGCGGAACGCCACGCCGAGTGCGGCCGGGTGCAGGTGCGTGCCGTCGTCGATCAGCTCGACGGTGACCCGTTCGTCCTCCAGCAGCGCCGCCACCGGACCGGGCGCGCGGTGTGCCAGCGCGGGCATCGCGTTGTAGAGGTGCGTGGCCACGGTGGCACCGGCGTCGATCGCCTCCCGGGTGGCGTCGTACGTCGCGTCGGTGTGCCCGACGGCGGCCACGACGCCGTGCTCGACGAGCAGCCGCACCGAGTCCAGCCCGCCGGGCAGTTCCGGGGCGAGGGTCAGCATCCGGGCGGTGCCGTGCGCGGCGTCCAGCAGCTTCCGCACGACCGCCGGGTCCGGGTCGCGCAGCAGTTCCGGCTGGTGCGCGCCGCACCGGTTGCGGGCGATGAACGGGCCCTCGAAGTGCACGCCCGCCAGGTCGCCCTGCTGCACCAGTTCGCTCAGCGCGCCCGCCTGCCGCGCGAGATCGTCCAGGTCGCCGGTCACGGTGGACGCGACCATGGTGGTCGTGCCGTGCCGGCGGTGCGTCCCGACGACCGTCAGCGCCTCCTGGGGCGTGCCCGCGGAGAAGGAGGCGCCGCCGCCGCCGTGCACGTGCATGTCGACGAAGCCCGGCACCAGCCAGTGGCCGGTCAGCTCGTGGGTGTCCACCTCGTCGTCCGCGGTGGCGGCGGTGACCGGCGGCACCGCCTCGCCGGGGCGGGTGGCGACGGCGGCGATGGTGCGACCCCGGACCGTCACCCGGCCGCCGTCCGCCACCCCGTCCGGCAGGACCACCCGGGCCCCGGTCAGGACCGTTCGTCGTGTCTGCGCCGTCATCGGCTCACAACCTCCGCGGAGAGAAGATCCCAGGCGAGGAGTCCCGCGCCCAGGCAGCCGGCGGCGTCACCCAGGGCCGCCGGGACGATCGAGGGCACGTGCTGGAAGGTCAGCCGTTCGGTGACCGCGGCCCGCAGCGGGTCGAACAGGGTGGCGCCGGCCTCCGCGAGTCCGCCGCCGATCACCAGCGTCCGCGGGTCGAGCAGCGTCACCGCGACGACGAGGCCGTCCGCCAGCGCGGCGACGGCGTCCCGCCACACCTGTGCGGCGCGCGGGTCGCCGGCCGCGACCGCGGCAGCGGCGTCCGCCGCCGTCGCCGTCGCGACACCGCTCGCTTCCGCCCACGCGCGGCCCACGGCGGACGCCGACGCCAGGGTCTCCATGCAGCCGCGCCGCCCGCAGCCGCAGGGCGGGCCGTCCGGGCGCAGCACGACGTGGCCGATCTCCCCGGCGCCGCCGTGGGCCCCGGGTTCGATGCGTCCGTCGATGCCGACGGCGCCGGCGATCCCCGTGCCGAGCGCGACGAACAGGAACCGGTCCACCCCCGAGCCCGCGCCGATGCGGGCCTCGGCGAGCCCGCCGGCCCGCATGTCGTGGCCGAGCGCCACGTGCGGTGTGCCGAGCCGTTCACGCAGCCGGTCCCGCAGGGGCACGTCCCGCCAGCCCAGGTTCGCCGCGAAGACCGCCGTGCCGCCGGTCTCGTCGACGATGCCGGGTACGACGACGCCCGCGCCCCGCGGCTCGGCGCCGAGCCGGGCGACGCCCTCCGCGCGCAACTCGGCGACGAAGTCGAGAACGGCGCCGACGACCGCCTCCGGGCCGCTCTCGCGCGGTGTGCCGCGGCGGGCCTCGTACAGCGGCGTCCGCCCGGCGTCCGGCCCCAGCAGCGCACCCTTCATCCTGGTGCCGCCCACATCGAGGGCGATGACGTATGGACTCACGGGGACAGTCTCCCGCGTCGACCCGTGAGAGGTCTAGTCCACTTGCGCGATCTTTATCGACGTGTAGGGAGGTCCGGGGTTCCCGGCGCGAGTAGGTTTGTCGCATGAGTGCGCACGCGGACAGGGATCCGGATGCGGAGTCGGATGACGGGGGCGGTCTGTCCGAGCGGGACAGGGCGGTGCTCGCCGTCGAACGGCGCGGCTGGTCCGGTCCGGGCGAGAAGGAACGCGCCATACGGGAACGGCTCGACATGTCCCCGACCCGGTACTACCAGTTGCTCAACGCGCTCCTGGACGACCCGCGCGCGCTGGAACACGACCCGGTGACCGTCAACCGCCTCCGCCGCCTCCGCGAAGCCCACCGCGCCCACCGCTGACCGCCCCGGCGGGTCGCACCGACGGCCGGCCCGTCGGCCTGCGAACGGCCCCCTCCGCAGCGCTGCGCGCGTCGGCGGTGGCGCGTGCGAGCCGGGAGAGCCCGCGAGGTCGGCGGCACGGCGGCATGCTGCGCGCCGCCCCGCGAACGGGCTGCCGGTCCCCCCGCGCCCCGGGGCGACGACCGCCCGGGCCGTGGTCCGGCGTGGCGTTCGGCGACACCGGACGCACCGCTGGGCGACCGCCCCGGTCGCCGGTCACCGACGTGTGGGTGCCCTCGCCGCCGGCCACCGGATGCCCGGCGCCGGGTCCGGCCGCCCGTTACGGGGTACCCGCTGCGGCGGGAGGCGATGGCGTCATGCGGGTGGGCGGTGTGTCGGCCGGAAGTCGGCCCGCGCAGGGCCGACGCGTGGGTAGGGTCGGGCCCATGGGCAGCGACCTCGGTTCTCTCCCCCCGTCCTTCACCCGGCGATGCCCGGCGCCCCTGACCCCCGCCGGGCGCCGTGGTCTGGAGAAGCTCTTCGAGCAGCCCGGACGGGCCCTGCTCGCCCTGGACTTCGACGGCGTGCTCGCCCCGATCGTGCCGGACCCGGAGCGGGCACGGGCGCACCCGGACGCCGTCCCGGCCCTGGCCCGGCTCGCGCCCCACCTCGCCACGGTCGCCGTCGTCACCGGCCGCCCGGCCGCGACCGCCGTCGAGTACGGCGGCCTCGCCGGCGTGCCGGACCTGCACCGCATGGTGGTGCTCGGCGCCTACGGCGCCGAGCGCTGGGACGCCGCGACCGGCGCCGTCGAGGCGCCGCCCCCGCACCCCGGAGTCGAGGCCGTGCGGGAGGAACTGCCCCGCGCCCTCGCCGCCGTCCCCGGGACCGACGGCGTGCACGTCGAGGACAAGGGCGGGGCGGTCGCCGTCCACACCCGCCGCGCCGCCGAGCCGGCCGTCGCCTTCGCGCGGCTGCGCGAGCCGATGGCGGCGCTCGCCGCACGGCACGGACTGACCGTCGAACCGGGGCGGATGGTGCTGGAACTGCGCCCGCCCGGGATGGACAAGGGCCGGGCTCTGACCGACCTCGCCCGCGAGACGGGCGCGACGTCCGTGGTGTACGCCGGGGACGACCTCGGTGACCTGGCCGCCTTCGCGGCCGTCGACGCGCTGCGCAGCGAAGGCGTCGGCGGCCTGCTGGTGTGCAGCGGCAGCGACGAGGTACGCGAACTCGCCGACCGCGCCGACCTGGTGGTGGACGGCCCGGACGGCGTGGTCGCCCTGCTGGAGGCGCTGGCCGCCGCCCTCGGCCCCGCCGGGGCCGCCGAGGTCTAGGGTCGCCTCGCTCCTCGTCTGCCGCGGGTGGTCGATGCGCCGTTCGAGGGGGTGGCGCTCCTAGCGGGTCGCGCGGGCGAAGTCCGGTGGACCGCCGCCGCGTCCGCCCCCGGCAAGGCTCTGGTCCGCGCGGGCACGGCGGTCCGGAGGGAACGCGGCGTCAGGCGGTGACGGCGGCTGCGAGCCGGTCGGCTGCGCTGCGGGGCTCGCGGCCGAGGAGTTCGGCCAGTAGCGGGTCGGCCTCGGCGAAGTGGCCCGCGCGGGCTCCCTGGTACCAGGTGAGCAGCAGCCGGGCAGCCTGCTCCGGCACACCGGTCGTGACCTGGTCGGCGACCCACTGTTCGTCGTCCACGACGATGCGCTCGATGGGGCGACCCGTGAGGGCGGAGGCGATCCCGGCGACGTCGTCGAAGGTGAGGGCGGCCGGCGCGGTCAGGGTGACGGGACCGTCGAAGGAGCGGTCCCCGGCGAGTACGACCGCTGTGGCTTCGGCTACGTCGGCACGGTCGGTGTACGGGACGGGGCCGTCCGCCGGCCGGGCGATCACGCCGGTCCGCTGCCACGGGCCGAGCACCTGATCGAGCGGGCCGTAGGCGCCGTTGCGCAGTGCGGTCCAGGGGACTCCGGAGTCGCCGAGGATCGCCTCGGTGGCGACGTGGATGTCCGACGGCCGGTACGGGTTGCCGGGGACGGCGCCCTGCTGGCTGGTGTAGAGGATCCGCCGGGCGCCGGCCGCGACCGCGGCTTCGACGGCGTTGCGGTGCAGGCCGACCATGTCGGCGGCAGGGTCGTTGCCGGACACCAGAAGGACCTGTTCGGCATCCGCGAACGCGTCGCGCAGCGAGGCCGGGTCTTCGTACGAGCCCTGCCGCACGCGCACGCCGCGGGCAGCGAGGTGCCGAGCCGCGGCCGCGTCGCGCACGCTGACGCCGATCCGGTCCGCGGGGACGCGCTGGAGGAGGTGTTCGACGGTGGAGCCGCCGAGCCCACCCGTGGCGCCGGTGACAACGATCATGTTCCTGCCCTTTCCGCGCGCCCACAGTCCGTCGCGGCGGTGGGCGGGATCGTAAACTGACCTCAAGGGTCAGTTTTTCGTTTCACGGGCGACCGTAGGTAAGCTGACCCGCCGAGTCAAATTGCGATGAGCAGCGACGACCGAGAGACGGTGAGGGCCATGACCGGTGCGGTACCTCCGGGCTCCCCGCTGCGCGCCGACGCCCGGCGCAACGCACGGCAGATCCGCTCTGCCGCGATCGGCGCCTTCCGGGGGCAGGGCCTCACCGTGCCGCTGGAGGAGGTCGCCAAGGCCGCAGGCGTGAGCAAGGCCACGATCTTCAACCGGTTCGGCGGGCGCATCGGCCTCATCGAAGCCGTCATCGAAGAGGTCGTGGCGCGTGAGCTGTTCGCCGTCATCGACCACGCGCGGGCCCTCGACGACCCCGGCGAGCGGATCGGGTACTACCTCACCGCGCTCCGCGACCTCCAGTACCGCCAGCCCGCCTTCAACGACGTCCTGCTGCAGACCTATCCGCACGCGCGGCAGCTCATGGAGATCTGCCGGGCCGGCGGCGAGGCCAACGAAGAGATCGTCGCCGCGGCGCGGGCCTCCGGCGCGCTGCGGCCGGAGTTCACCGCCGGCGACCTCCACGCCCTCGTCGTCGACAACGCCCTCGCCCTCAAGTACGGCGAGCGGCCTCCCCGGGACGACTACGACCGCCGCACCGGGTACCTCCTGGACGGAATCCGAAGGCGTCCCTCCGTCTCCGGCGGACGGTGACCCGCCGCCGGGCGGGGGCATGAGGCGGCCGACCACGGGGGAGGCACCCGGTGTGCGCGTGATGACCTGGAACCTGTGGTGGCGCTTCGGCGGGTGGGAGCGGCGCTGGAAGGCGATCCGGCAGGTTCTGCTCGACGTCCGGCCCGACGTGCTGGGCCTGCAGGAGGTGTGGTCGCACGGCGACGACTGCCTCGCCGACCACCTCGCCGCGGACCTCGGCATGTACTGCGTGCGCGCCGACTCCGACGCCCCCGGCGGCTGGCAGCGCCGGCTCGACGACCCCGACGCGCACGAGATCGGCGTCGGCAACGCCGTGCTGAGCCGGTGGCCGGTCGTCGACCGGGCCCGGCTGCGACTGCCCACCGACGGCGGCCGGGCGGACGGACGGCTCAGCCTGCACGCACTGATCGACGCCCCCGGCGGCAGGCCGGTGCCGTTCTTCACCACCCACCTCAACTCCGGCGCGCACGAGTCGGCCGTCCGCTGCGCCCAGGTGCGGGCGCTCGCCGCGTTCGTCGCCGAGCACCGCGCCGGCACGGACTTCCCGCCGGTGCTCACCGGCGACTACAACGCCTGGCCGGACAGCGACGAGATGCGGCTGCTGGGCGGTCTGCGCACCGCGCCGCCGGTCGGCCGTCAGGTCTTCCTGGACGCCTGGGAGTTCGCCGCGCCGGGCCTGCCCGCCGTCACCTGGGACGCCGCCAACCCCTACGTCGCGGCCCGCCGGGACCCGAGCGTGCGCATCGACTACGTCCATGTCGGTCCGCCCGGGCCGGGCAACGTCGGGCACGTGCGGTCGGTACGGCGGGCCGGGGACGGGCCGGTGGACGGCGTCTGGCCGTCGGACCACCTGGCCGTGGTCGCCGACCTCGCCCTCGAGGAGGAGGACTGACGTCCGGGGCGGACTGACGGCCGGGGTGTCCGGTCCGGGCGAACCGGCGCGGCCTCAGCCGCGGAGCCCCTCCAGCTGCTCCAGGAACCAGTCGGCGGGCGGCAGCGCCGTGGCCGCGTCGGCGAGCCGCTTGGACCGTTCGGCCCGCTCGCCCTTCGGCATGCTCAGCGCCTCGTGCAGCGCCCGCGCGGTCTCCGCGATGTCGTACGGGTTGACGGTCAGCGCGTCCTCGGCCAGTTCGGCGTACGCGCCCGCCTCCCGGGACAGGACCAGCGCGCAGCCCTCGTCGGAGACCACGGGGACCTCCTTGGCGACCAGGTTCATGCCGTCGCGGATGGGGTTGACCAGGGCCACGTCCGCCATCCGGTAGGCGGCCAGCGAACGGGCGAAGTCGTCCTCCACGTGCAGCACGACCGGGGTCCACGCCGGCGTGCCGAAGTCGGCGTTGATCTCCTCCGCGACCTCCGCCACCTCCGCGGTGTACTCCTGGTACACCGCCAGGTCCTGCCGCGAGGGGTAGGCGAACGCCAGGTGCACCACCCGCCCCTGCCACTCCGGGTGGTCGGTGAGCAGGCGGCGGAACGCGTACAGGCCGCGGACGATGTTCTTCGACAGCTCGGTGCGGTCCACCCGCACCACGATGCGGCGGTCGCCGCCGCCGATCTGGGCGCGCAGCTGCTGCCGCCGCTCCGCGACGTCGTGGCGCCGGGAGCGCTCGCGGAGGAAGTCGCCGTCCGCGCCGAGCGGGTGCACGCCCAGGCGGGTGGTGCGTCCCTCGTGCACGACGTGGACGTGACCGTCCTCGCCGGTGGTCACCTCCGCGCCCAGCACGTCCGCGCAGCAGTCGGCGAAGGCCCGGGCCCAGCGGGCGGTGAGGAACCCGGCGCGGTCCGCGCCCAGCACCCCGCGCAGCACGTCGGCGGCGACGTCGTCGGGCAGCATCCGGTAGTAGTCCGGCGGCGCCCAGGGGGTGTGCGAGAAGTGCCCGATCCGCAGGTCGGGCCGGCGCTCGCGGAGCAGCGCGGGCACCAGGGAGAGGTGGTAGTCCTGCACCAGCACGGCCGCGCCCTCGGCGGCCTCCTCCGCCAAGGCGTCGGCGAACGCGGCGTTGTACGCCTCGTAGGCCGCCCACTGCCGGGCGAACTCGGCGTCGAAGGAGGGCTCCACCGGCGTCCGGTAGAGCAGGTGGTGCACGAACCACAGCACGGAGTTGGCCACGCCGTTGTAGGCGCCGTCGTGCACGTCGGCGGGGATGTCGAGCATCCGCACGGCCTGGCCGCCGGTGTCGGCGGAGTCCAGCCGCCGCCCGGCGCGGGAGGCGGCCTCCCGGTCGGGGGAACTCAGCGCGGAACACACCCAGACGGCCCCCGTCTCCGGGCCGATCGCGCTCAGCCCCGACACGAGGCCGCCGCCGCCCCGTCGGGCGGTGAGGCGGGCCGGGTCGTCCTCGGCGGGGCGGTAGGCGACGGGGCCTCTGTTCGACGCGACGAGTACCTGGGCGGAGCGCTCAGCGACCATGGCCGGAGCCTAGCCGTCCGCGCTCCCGCGCAAACGTACGCCGCTCCCGCGCCGCCGCACGCTGCCGCCCGCGGCGCCCCTCGTCCGGAGCCGTCCCCCCGGGGGCGTCCTCCGGGCCGCACGCTGCCGCCGGGCCGGGAGGAGACGCCGGCCGCGGCGCGGTGAGCGGGGTGCTCAGGCGGGGCGGCGGGCGGCGTACTCGGGGACGCTCAGCATCGGCGGCCGCTCCACCTCGTCCACGGCGAAGGTCCGGGCGGCGAAGCCGCCCGCGTCCGCGCGGGCGAACTGCGTCAGGCGGTGCCGCACCGCGAGCCCGTCGCTCCCGCGGGGCAGCCGCACCTCCGCCGTGCGGAGGATGGCCGCGGCCATCCGTCCCAGCGCCTGACCGTCCTGGTGCCGGTGCCGCCGGACGCCGACGTCCACCTGGGCCAGCGCGTCCAGGCCCGCCAGGCCGAGCGCGTCCACCAGCAGGCCCAGCTCCACGCCGTAGCCGACGGGGAACGGCAGCCGTTCCAGGAGCGTGCGCCGCGCCGCGTACTCGCCGCCGAGCGGCTGGACGAAGCCCGCGAGGCGCGGCCAGTGGAGGTTGAGCAGGGGCCGGGCGACCAGTTCGGTGACCCGGCCGCCGCCCTCCGGACTGTCGCCGAACGGCCGGTCGTACATCGCCTTGACCAGTTGCAGGCCGGGATCGGTGAGCAGCGGGCCGACGATGCCGGAGACGAAGTCGGCGGAGAAGTCCCGCAGGTCGGCGTCGACGAAGCAGACGATCTCGCCGCTGGTCGCGAGCAGCGAGCGCCAGAGCACCTCGCCCTTGCCGAGGACGGCGGGGACCCGTGGCAGCACCTCGTCGCGGTGCACCACCTTCGCGCCGGCCGCGGCGGCGACCTCCGCCGTACGGTCGGTGGAGCCGGAGTCGAGCACGAGCAGCTCGTCGACCAGCGGATGAGGACCGTCCATCAGATCGCGGCGGATCACGGCGACGATCTCGCCGACGGTGGCCTCCTCGTCGAGGGCGGGCAGCACGACGCTGACGCCGCCGGCCGGCCCGGCGGCGCGTTTCGCCGCGGCGAGCGCCGGGAGCGGGCGGTCTGCCGCCGCCCAGGAGCGGCGGTCCAGCCAGTCGCGGACCTCGTCCAGCACGTCTGCTCTCCTGCTGCTTTCCTGTAGGTGTGGGAACCCGCCCCCGCTCCAGCGTGCCGCCGCGCGAGCGTACGGCGCCGCTGCGACCGCACTGCGGGCACCGCGTCTCGCGGTGCGGACACCCCGCAGGCGGGGCGGGGGCCTTGGGCTACAGTCTTGAACAACGCGACCGGCCCGGACATGCCGGGGTCGGACGCACGGGTCCGAGTGACCCGACCCACAACTTCACACCGCTCATCCAGAGGGGCAGAGGGAACGGCCCGATGAAGCCCCGGCAACCCTCCAGCCGGTCTCGCGCATCCAGGCGGGCCCCCGGCTAGGGAAGGTGCCAATTCCGGCTCGTGGCGAGATACGCCACGGGGAAGATGAGGAGAAAGGGCCTCGCCTTCATGGCTGTGCAAGCTCCCGAGCAGTCCGCCGACACCGCCGCCACCGCTGCCGCCGACGTCTCACTCGGTCCCGCCGTCGCTCTGTCCTGTCGCGAGTGCGGCGCCCGCAACCCGCTGGGGCCGCTCTTCGCCTGCGAGGAGTGTTTCGGTCCGCTGGAGGTCGCGTACGACCTGCCGACCGGCGACCCGGAGGGCCTGCGGAAGCGGATCGAGGCCGGTCCGGCGAGCATCTGGCGCTACGCGCCGCTGCTGCCCGTCCCCGCCGACGTCGCGGACCAGCCGAACACCGACCCCGGGTTCACCCGGCTGGTGAAGGCCGACAACCTGGCCCGCGAACTGGGCGTCGCCGCGGCGGGCGGCACGCTCCACGTCAAGGACGACTCCGGAAACCCGACGCACTCCTTCAAGGACCGGGTCGTCGCCATCGCCGTCGAGGCGGCCCGCGCCTTCGGCTTCACCACCCTCTCCTGCTCCTCCACGGGCAACCTGGCCGGCGCGGTCGGCGCCGCCGCGGCCCGTGCAGGCTTCCGGTCCTGCGTGTTCATCCCGCACGACCTGGAGCAGGGCAAGGTCGTGATGGCCGCCGTCTACGGCGGTGACCTGGTCGGCATCGAGGGCACGTACGACGACGTGAACCGTTTCTGCTCCGAGCTGATCGGCGACCCGCTGGGCGAGGGCTGGGGCTTCGTCAACGTCAACCTGCGCCCCTACTACGGCGAGGGCTCCAAGACCCTGGCGTACGAGATCGCGGAGCAGCTCGGCTGGGAGCTGCCCGACCAGATCGTCATCCCGATCGCGTCCGGCTCGCAGCTCACCAAGATCGACAAGGGGTTCAAGGAGCTGATCGCGCTCGGCCTCGTCGCGGACAAGCCGTACCGGATCTTCGGCGCGCAGGCCGAGGGCTGCTCCCCGGTCTCCCGCGCCTTCAAGGACGGCCACGACGTCGTACGACCGGTGAAGCCGGACACGATCGCGAAGTCCCTGGCCATCGGCAACCCGGCGGACGGCCCGTACGTGCTGGACATCGCGCGGCGCACCGGCGGCGCGGTGGAGGACGTCACCGACGCGCAGATCGTCGACGCCATCACGCTGCTGGCCCGCACCGAGGGCATCTTCGCGGAGACGGCGGGCGGGGTGACCGTCGGCGTCACCCGGAAGCTGATCGAGGACGGCCTGCTGGACCCGTCGCTGAACACGGTGGTGCTGAACACCGGTGACGGGCTGAAGACGCTGGACGCCGTCGCGGACGCCGCCCGGCCCAGCGCGACCATCCGCCCCAGCCTGGACGCGTTCCGCGCCGCGGGCCTGGCCTGACGCGGCGCGGGCGTCCCGCGGCGTCGTGCCGCCGCGTCCCCCTGCTGCGCACTGCTGCGCACTCCGAACCCACGGAAGGTGAACCCATGAGCGTCAACGTCCGCATCCCGACCATCCTGCGCACCTACACCGGCGGCCGGGCCGAGGTCCCGGCCGAGGGGGTCACGCTGGCCGAGGTGCTGGCCGACCTCGAGAAGAACCACACCGGCATCGGCGCCCGCGTCCTGGACGACTCCGGCAAGCTGCGCCGCTTCGTGAACGTCTACGTGAACGACGACGACGTGCGCTTCGCCGAGGGCCTTCAGACGCCGACGCCGGACGGCGCGGGCGTCTCGATCATCCCGGCGGTCGCCGGCGGCTGCTGACGCCCCGGCGCGCGGAACGGCGCGGGGAACCGCGCAGGAAGCGTGCGGGAACGGAATCGCCTCCTCCGACACGGAAACGGAGGGGGCGATTCCGCGTTCCGCGAGGGAGTAGAGTGAAGCCGTTCCCCTTCTGTGAATGCCGCGCGCATATGAGAACGCGACAACTTCTGCGCGAATTCGATGTCTCTTTTGCCGCGCCTGTGCCGGTTTGCCTCTTCACGATTGCCCCGCTTTCCCGCACTTTCTCCCCACATTCCGTGAAGTGTCGTGCCCCGATTTCTCGTCCGCCTGACCTGTTGCAGACGGCGTTCGGACAGATACATTCAGCGGCGGTCGACGCGTTCCGGCGCACGCCACCGGCTCCGCCGGGGGTGAGGTCTGACCCGGGTCCGCGAAGTGTGGGCTCGTGCAAGGGCCAGTAATAGGGGAGTTTGCAATGGCTCAGGGCACCGTCAAGTGGTTCAACGCGGAGAAGGGCTACGGCTTCATCGCGGTCGACGGTGGTGCGGACGTGTTCGTCCACTACAGCGCGATCCAGATGGACGGCTACCGCACCCTGGACGAAGGACAGCGGGTCGAGTTCGAGATCTCGCAGGGTCAGAAGGGGCCGCAGGCGGACATGGTCCGCGTGACCGGCTGAGCGCCGACCGGTACCGACCGACGTAACCGACAGCAGGGCCCGCACCTCCACCCGGAGGTGCGGGCCCTGCTCGTGTCCGTCGGGTGCCGCGGGGTCGGGGTGCTCTCCTCCCGGTCGTCCCGGGGTGCGGTGGACGCTTGCACTCGAGGGGGGAGAGTGCTAATCATTGGCGTTAGCACTCTGAAGGTGAGAGTGACAGCAGGACCGGGTCCGGTGAGGCCCGCAGGCCGGGCGGGGCAAGGAACCGCCGGGTCCGCAGGTCGTCCGTCGCGGGCGCCGGCACGGTCCTTCGAACCCCACCCGAGTCCCGGAGGACCACTTCCATGGCCAAGATCATCGCGTTCGACGAGGAGGCGCGGCGCGGCCTCGAGCGCGGGATGAACCAGCTCGCCGACGCCGTCAAGGTCACGCTCGGCCCCAAGGGCCGGAACGTCGTGCTGGAGAAGAAGTGGGGCGCTCCCACCATCACCAACGACGGTGTCTCCATCGCCAAGGAGATCGAGCTCGAGGACTCCTACGAGAAGATCGGCGCCGAGCTGGTCAAGGAGGTCGCGAAGAAGACGGACGACGTCGCCGGTGACGGCACGACGACCGCGACCGTTCTCGCCCAGGCGCTGGTCCGCGAGGGTCTCCGCAACGTCGCCGCCGGCGCCAACCCGATGGCGCTGAAGCGCGGCATCGAGCGCGCCACCGAGGCCGTCTCCGCCGCCCTGCTGGAGCAGGCCAAGGACGTGGAGACCAAGGAGCAGATCGCCTCCACGGCCTCCATCTCCGCCGCCGACCCCCAGATCGGCGAGCTGATCGCCGAGGCCATGGACAAGGTCGGCAAGGAAGGCGTCATCACCGTCGAGGAGTCGCAGACCTTCGGGCTGGAGCTGGAGCTCACCGAGGGCATGCGCTTCGACAAGGGCTACATCTCCGCCTACTTCGCCACCGACATGGAGCGCATGGAGGCGGAGCTCGAGGACCCGTACATCCTCATCGTCAACTCCAAGGTCGGCAACGTGAAGGACCTCCTTCCGCTGCTGGAGAAGGTCATGCAGTCGGGCAAGCCGCTGCTGATCATCGCGGAGGACGTCGAGGGCGAGGCCCTGTCCACCCTCGTGGTGAACAAGATCCGCGGCACCTTCAAGTCCGTCGCGGTCAAGGCCCCGGGCTTCGGCGACCGTCGCAAGGCCATGCTCGGCGACATCGCCATCCTCACCGGCGGCCAGGTCATCTCCGAGGAGGTCGGCCTCAAGCTGGAGAACGCCGGTGTCGAGCTGCTCGGCCGCGCCCGCAAGGTCGTCATCACCAAGGACGAGACCACCATCGTCGACGGTGCCGGCGACAGTGAGCAGGTCCAGGGCCGGGTCAACCAGATCCGTGCCGAGATCGACAACTCCGACTCGGACTACGACCGCGAGAAGCTTCAGGAGCGCCTCGCGAAGCTGGCCGGCGGCGTGGCCGTCATCAAGGCCGGCGCCGCCACCGAGGTGGAGCTCAAGGAGCGCAAGCACCGCATCGAGGACGCCGTGCGCAACGCCAAGGCGGCCGTCGAGGAGGGCATCGTCGCCGGCGGTGGCGTGGCCCTGCTCCAGGCCTCCTCGGTCTTCGAGAAGCTCGAGCTGGACGGCGACGAGGCCACCGGTGCCCAGGCCGTCAAGCTGGCGCTGGAGGCTCCGCTGAAGCAGATCGCCGTCAACGGCGGTCTCGAGGGTGGCGTCATCGTCGAGAAGGTGCGCAACCTGCCCGTCGGTCACGGCCTGAACGCCGCGAGCGGCGAGTACGTCGACATGATCGCCGAGGGCATCATCGACCCCGCCAAGGTGACGCGTTCCGCGCTGCAGAACGCCGCCTCCATCGCGGCGCTGTTCCTCACCACCGAGGCCGTCATCGCCGACAAGCCCGAGAAGGCCGGCGCCGCCGCCGACCCGACCGGTGGCATGGGCGGTGACATGGGCTTCTGATCCTCGCGGATCGACGCCTGAACCTTCGAGCGGCCCCCTCCCTTCGCGGGAGGGGGCCGCTCGCGCGCGTGTGAGATACCGCACCGGGTGAACGGCGATTAACGCCGCAGGCAACGGTGAGGTTCCCTGGGACCGCTGTGAACGGAGGGCGGTGTTCCGTTTCCTCCGCGGCCTGCACGTACGTCCCGTCGTCCAGAGCCGAGCACCACCCGACTCCGAGGAACCACCCATCCCATGAGCACGCTGGACGCGTTGATCGTCGAGATCAACGACCACTTCTGGACGTACCTGCTGATCCCCCTGGTGGCGATCGCGGGCCTCTGGTTCACGATCCGCTCCAAGGCCGTGCAGCTGCGGCTGCTCCCCGAGATGCTGCGGGTCCTCAAGACCCCCGCGCAGAGCCCCGGGACCGGCCGCAGGTCCGTCTCGGCGTTCGGTGCCTTCACCATCTCCGCCGCCGCCCGCATCGGCACCGGCAACGTCGCGGGCGTCGCCGCCGCCATCACCCTCGGCGGCCCCGGCGCGGTGTTCTGGATGTGGGTCATGGCGCTGGTCGGAGGCGCGTCCTCGTTCGTCGAGTCGACGCTCGCCCAGCTCTACAAGGTGCGCAACACCCACCCGGGCGGTGAGGGCACCTACCGCGGCGGCCCGGCGTACTACATGCAGCGGGGCCTGGGGAAGCGCTGGCTCGGCGTCACGTTCGCCGTGATCATCACGCTCACCTTCGGCTGGGTCTTCACCGCCGTGCAGTCCAACACCATCACCACGGTGCTGAAGAGCTCCGGCAGCAGCGAATCGTCCTCCTTCACCTTCGTCGTCGGCATGGCCCTGGCCGGCCTGCTGGCGCTCAGCGTCTTCGGCGGCGTGAAGCGGATCGCCCACGTCACGCAGGTGCTCGTCCCGGTGATGGCCGTGCTGTACCTGCTCATGGGCCTGCTGGTGCTGGCGCTGAACCTCAGCGAGCTCCCGTCGGTCCTCGCCTCGATCGTGGAGGGCGCCTTCGGCCTGCGGGAGGCCGCGTCCGGCGCGATCGGCGCAGCGATCATCCAGGGCGTGCGGCGCGGCATGTTCTCCAACGAGGCCGGTCTCGGCTCCGCCCCGAACGCGGCCGCGACCGCGGAGGTCAGCCACCCGGTCAAGCAGGGACTGGTGCAGACCCTCGGCGTCTACTTCGACACCCTGATCGTCTGCTCCATGACCGCCTTCATCATCCTCTCCACCAACCCGTCGCTGTCCGAGCGCGGCGGGGCGGACCTCACCCAGTCCGCGCTGGAGGAGACGCTGGGCGGCTGGGCCGGCTACGTGCTGGTCGTCGTGGTGTTCATGCTCGCCTTCAGTTCGATGATCGGAAACTACTACTACGGCGAGTCCAATGTCCGCTTCGTCACCGGCAGCAAGCCGGTCATGGCGGGGTACCGGGTCGTCATCCTGGCCTGCACGGTGCTCGGCGCGATGGGTTCGGTCAGCGTGGTGTGGAGCCTCGCCGACGTCACGATGGGTGCGATGGCGCTGGTCAACCTGCTGGCCGTGCTGCCGCTGTCGGTCATCGCCTTCCGGCTCCTGGAGGACTACGTCGCGCAGCGGCGCGCCGGACTCGATCCCGTCTTCACCCGGGACCGGGTACCCGGCCTGAAGGGTGTGGAGTGCTGGGAGCCCGCAGGCGGGACGGCCGGCCCACGGGCCGGCGGGGACGCCGACCCGTCCGCGGCGCAGGACGTGCGCGTCGGCTGAGCACCGCCGCTCCGGGGGGCCCGTACCGGTGAAAGGGGCCCGGCCCGTGAGTTCCGCCCCGCCCCCGGGGTACCCGGCCGTTCGTCCGACGCGAGACGGCGGCCGGGCTCGGGCGGGCCGGAGCCCGGAACGGAGGAGCGGAGCACATGGCGCAGAACACCCCGCAGGCGGGCCAGGAGAGCCCCGGGACGGCGGAACCGGAGCCCGGCGGCCCGGCGAAGGGCCCCGGTGACCTGCCGAAACGCTCGTGGGGGGCCGTCCTGAAGCGCACCGGGAAGGAGTTCCAGGAGGACGAGCTCACGGACATCGCGGCAGCCCTCACCTACTACGGCGTGCTGTCCGTCTTCCCCGCGCTGATCGCCGTCGTGTCGATCATGGGGCTGCTCGGCAGTTCGGCCATCCAGTCGGTCATCGACGAACTCGGCGGTCTCGCCCCGGGGCCCGTGAAGTCGACGCTGACCAGCATCCTGGAGCAGCTCCAGGGCAGCAGCGGTGCGGGGCTCGCCCTCGTCATCGGTCTGGTGCTGGCGATCTGGTCCGCCTCCGGGTACGTCGCGGCCTTCATGCGGGCCGGCAACCGCATCTACGACATCCGCGAGGGCCGCCCCTTCTGGAAGACGCTGCCGACCCGCTTCTTCACCACGGTCGCGGTGCTCGTCATGTTGTCCCTGGTCGCGGTCGCGGTGGTGGTGAGCGGCGGGGTCGCCCGCACGGTGGGTGACGCGCTCGGGCTCGGCGACACGGCCGTCACCGTCTGGTCGTTCGCCAAGTGGCCGGTGATGGTGCTGCTGGTCAGCGTCGTCTTCTCGCTGCTCTACTGGGCCGCGCCGAACGTGAAGCGCCGCTTCCGCTGGGTCTCGCCCGGCAGCCTGCTGGCGGTGCTGATCTGGATCGTCGCCTCGGTGGCCTTCGCCTTCTACGTGGCGAACTTCGCCGGCTACAACCAGACGTACGGCAGCCTCGCCGGGATCATCATCTCCCTCGTCTGGCTGTGGATCTCCAACATCGCGATCCTGCTCGGCCTGGAGTTCAACGCGGAGCTGGAGCGCCAGCGGGCGATGGAGACCGGTCACCCGGAGGACGAGGAGCCGTACGCCGAGCCGCGGGACACGCGGAAGATGTGACCGCCCGGACCGCCTCGGCCCGGACCCCGTGCTGGTGGGGGTGCGCCGGCGTGGCGGTGCCTCGGCACCTCAGCCCTTCGCCGCCCGCAGGGCCGCGCGGAGATGGCCGTCCGCGTCGGACAGCAGCCGTGCCGCGGTGGGTGCGTCGACCTCGCCGAGCAGGGTGAGGATGGCGTTCTTCACCTCGCCGCCGGTCGCCGCGAGCGCGTTCTCGATCTCCTCGTCGGAGGCGTCGGTGGCGAGTGCGACGATGCGGCGGGAACGGGCCCGCAGCTTCTCGTTCGAGGCCCGCACGTCGACCATCAGGTTCCCGTAGGTCTTGCCCAGGCGGATCATGGTCAGCGTCGACAGCATGTTGAGCACCAGCTTCTGCGCGGTGCCGGCCTTGAGCCGGGTGGAACCCGTCAGCAGCTCGGGGCCGACGACCACCTCGATCCCGTGCTCCGCGGCGGCGGCGAGCGGCGATCCGGCGTTGCACGACAGCCCGACGGTCAGGGCGCCCAGCTCCCGTGCGTGCTCGACGGCGCCGACGGCGTACGGGGTGCGGCCGGAGGCCGAGACGCCGACGACGGTGTCCTCCGGGGCGAGGCCGAGGCCGTCCAGGTCCGCGGCGGCCAGCTCACGGCTGTCCTCGGCGCCCTCCACGGAGGTGATCATCGCGTCCGGGCCGCCCGCGATGAGCCCGACCACCTGCTCGGGCGCGGTGTTGAAGGTCGGCGGGCACTCGCTGGCGTCCACCACCCCCACCCGTCCGGCGGTCCCGGCGCCCGCGTAGACCAGCCGGCCGCCGCGCGCCATGCGCTCCGCGGCGCCGTCGATCGCGGCGGCGATCACGGGCAGCTGCTCGGCGACGGCGGCCGGCACGGTGGCGTCCTCGGCGTTCATCAGCCTGGCGATCTCCAGGGTGGGCAGCTGGTCGATCTCGGCCAGTTCGCTGCGGAACGCCTCCGTGGTCAGCGTCTCCAGCTGCGCGCGCAGCGCGCTGTACGACGGGCTGTGCGAGGGGTCGGCGGTGGAGGTCATGAGTGGGGGCGGCTCTTTCCGGTGCGTGAGGTCCTGGGGTGGCGTACGTGCTGGTGGCGTACGTGCGGCGGGTGTGCCTGCGAGTGGGCTCCTGCGAGCGGGTGTGCGCGTGCGTGCGGCTGCGGGGGGTCAGCGCTGCCGCGGCGAGTGGCGGTGGGCGAGCGCCTCGTAGGAGGCGGACAGCGCCGGTGCCGCCGTCTCGTAGGTGCGCTGCGCGACGCCTATGAACAGGATGTCGACCACCAGCAGCTGGCTGGTGCGGCTGGACATGGCGGCCGGGCGCAGTTCACTCTCCCGCGCGGTGGAGGTGGTGAGCACGTGGTCGGCGTACTGCGCCACCTCGCCGTCGGGACGGCCGGTGAGCGCGATGGTCGTCGCGCCGTGGTCGAAGGCGACGCGCAGCGGCTCTATCACGTCCACCGTACGACCGGAATGCGTGATGGCGAGGGCCACGTCGCCCGCGCGGAGCTGGACGGCGTTGGTGACGGCCAGGTGCGGGTCGGCGTGCGAGTGGGCGACCAGGCCGATGCGCAGCAGCTTCTGCGCGAGGTCCTGGCCCACCAGCGAGGACGCGCCGACGCCGTAGATGTCGACCCGGCGGGCCGAGGCGAGCGCCCCCACGGCGGCCTCCACCTGGCCGGTGTCCAGCGCGGCGGCGGTGTCCGCGAGCGTCTGCTGCTCGTCGTGCGCCAGTTTCGCCACCACGTCCGCCATCGGGTCGTCCACCGCGATGTCCGCGGTCACCGACGGCGCCGCCCCGGACTCCTGCTGCGCCGCCAGGCCGGCGAGTGCCAGCCGCAGGTCCCGGTAACCCGGATAGCCCAACAGCCGCGAGGTGCGTACGACGGTGGCCTCGCTGGTGCCGGTGCGCTCGGCGAGCCCGGTGACGGTGAGCCGCGAGCAGCCGGCGGGGTCGTGCGCGACGGTCTCCGCGACGCGCTGCATGGAACGCGTCATCGAGGGCGCCATGGTGCGCACCTTCGCCGCGAGCGCGGCCGGTCCGGGCGGGCCGGGTGGTGCCGGGTGGGAGTGTCCGCGGCCCGTCGAGGGGCCTCTGCCGGCACCCGGCCCGGCAGCTCCGGAGAAACTTTCCTTCACGCTGTACGTCACAGGAGGAAGGTATTTTCAGCCAGGAAAGGCGTCAAGCCCCTGTGCACGACCCGCGCCCCAGTGGGTTCCGGGTGGTCGGCGGGCCGCGGGCCGCCCGGCCGTCGGGCCGTCCGCCGCGAACGGCCCGACTTTGGTCCAATGGAGGGCATGGACATGGACCGGCACTCCCCCCAGGACCAGGCGCTCGAACAGGCGCTGCACACCGCGCGGGCGCTCGTCCTCGCCGACCTGACCGCGGGCGACGTCGCGCAGGCGGACGTGGTCTCCCTGGTGGAGGACGCCGTGGTGCACCGCCGCTGGTGGGTCGAGCAGTGGCCGGACGGTGTCGCTTTCGTCGACGGCCTGATCGCCCAGGACGTGCAGGACGCCCTTCTCGAACGCTACGGCCGCTGGCCGCTGTGCCCCGTCTGCGGCGGATCCGACCTGCACGCCCTGGAGGTCGAGCCGGCTCTCGGGGAGAACCCGCACTGGGTCTGCGCCAAGACGGCCACCGCCGTGGCCCGCGTCGGTTCGCTCGGCGGGGGCGCCTGAGCGCGTGACGGTCTACATCGACCCCCCGACCTGGCCCGGCCACGGCCGCATGTGGTCCCACCTGGTGAGCGACAGCTCGTACGACGAACTGCACGCGTTCGCGGCGGCGATCGGCTGTCCGCGCCGCGCGTTCGACCGCGACCACTACGACGTGCCCGCCGAGCGCTACGCCACCGCCGTGCACCACGGCGCCGTCGAGGTCGGCAGCAAGGAACTGCTGCTCCGGCTGCGCGCCGCCGGTCTCCGCCGCCCCCGTCCGGGCCGGGAGTGACGGCGGCCGGTCAGTCCGGCGTGGGCGTCCCGCCCGCGGGAAGGCTCCACGGGTCGATCAGGGCGATGCCCGTGCGGACGAAGTCCTTCACGTTCCGGGTGGCCAGCGTGGCCCCGAGGGCCCGGCAGACGGCGGCGATCTGGGCGTCGGGCACCGAGACGGGCATGCCGGCGGCCTCCCGGTCGCGGACCACGAGGGCGTACTCCTCGGCCGCCACGGCGTCGAAGGGTTCGACGCGGCCTCGCAGATCCTCGTGGAGCAGGGCGTGGAGGGCCTCGCGGAGAGCGGTCCTGCGCTTGCCCGGGGCGAGGCGCTCCACGCCGTGGAAGAGCTCGGCGGCCGTGACGGCGGTCGTCGCGAGGTCGCGGCCCGGGACGCCGTCGAGCCAGGCGATCACCGACGGTTCGGGATTCCTGCGCACCAGCTCCGAGAGGACGTTCGTGTCCAGCACGATCACTCGTCGAACACCGCCGCGCGGGGAGCGTCGTCGCGGGAGGGCAGCGGCAGGTCTCCCGGCTCGATCCCGGCGAAGCGTGCGTGCATGCGACTGCCGAGGCCGTACGCCTCGGCCGGGGCAGAGAGCGCGTCGCGCAGTATGGCCCGGACCTCGGCCTCCATGGAGCGCCCGTTGCGGGCCGCTCTGACGCGCAGACGGGAGCGGGTCTCCTCGTCCAGCCCGCGCACGGTGAGAGTCGCCATCCCACGTCCTCCAGAGCTGTGACAGCACTGCTGGCAATGCTAGCACTGCTGGCGCGCGTCCGTAGGGACGTCGTGGGGGGTCGCCGGGGCGTGGGCGATCACGCGGGTGCCGGCCGGGGCGCCGCGGAGGCGGGAGGCGACGGCGGTGGCGAGCAGCGCCGTCACCGCCAGCGCGGCGCCCGTCCACGCCACGGCGGCGAAGCCCCAGCCCGCGCCGATGACCAGCCCGCCCAGCCACGGACCGAGCGTGTTGCCGATGTTGAACGAGGCGGTGGTGGTCGCCCCGGCCAGTGTGGGCGCCGCGTCGGCCACGTTGAACATGCGCGCGTTGAGCGCGGGCGCGGCCGTGAAGACGGCCAGGCCGAGCAGGAACGACAGGGTGACCGCGGCCACCGGCACGTGCGCGAGCAGCGCGAGCGCCGTCAGCACCACCGCGGCGGCGGAGATCCCGGCGTACATGGTGCCGAACAGGTGCGCGTCCGCGATGCGGCCGCCGACCGAGGTGCCGATCAGTGCGCCCAGGCCGAACAGCGCCAGCACCCACGGCACCCAGCTCTCCGACAGGCCCGCGGTGCGGGTGAGGATCGGCGAGAGGTAGGAGAAGACGCAGAAGCCGGTGGCGGCCGTGGCGGCGATGGTCACCAGCGTCATCCACACCTGCCGGTCGCGGTAGATGCGCAGCTCGCGGCGCAGGCGCGGTGCGTCCTCGCCGGTCGGCGGCTGGGTGCGCGGCACCACGGCGACGACCCCGACGAGGCCGACCGCCGACATCGCGGCCACCGCCCAGAACGCCGAGCGCCACCCGGCGCTCTGCCCGAGGAACGCGCCGGCCGGGACGCCCGCGATGTTCGCGATGCTGAGGCCGCCCACCATGACGGCCATCGCGCGGGCCCGCGCGGTCACCGGCACCAGCGACACGGCGACCGCCGCACCGACGGCCCAGAACCCGGCACAGGCCAGCGCGCTCACCACACGGGACGCGAACAGCACCCCGTACGAGGGCGCCAGCGCACCCGCCACCTGCCCCAGGCCGAACACGGTGAGCAGCGCGATCAGGGTGGTGCGGCGCGGAAGCCGCAGCGTGGCGGCCGCCAGCAGCGGCGCGCCGACGACCATGCCGATGGCGAACGCCGACACCAGCAGCCCGGCCTGCGGGATGGACACGTCCATGTCGCGGGCCAGCGGCTCCAGGATGCCCGAGAGCATGAACTCCGAGGTGCCGAGCGCGAAGACGGACATGCCGAGCACGTAGACCGCAGCGGGCATGCGGGTGCGCGTCGTCTTGGTGGCGGCTCGGGGCAGGTGCGGATCGGCTGTCGGTGCGTCGGCGGGCATGGTCGTGTTCAACGGCGCACCCCGACGGCCGCATTCCCGTCCCGGAGCGGTGGTGTCCGAGGTCTCAGGCCGCGACGTCTCAGGCCGCGAGATCTCCGGCCGTGGTCCGCCCGGCCCGGGTCCGGATCCGTGTCTCAGGGCCGGCGGCCGAGCAGGGCCAGCAGATGCTCCTGCGGGGTGGCCGTGGCCGCGACGTCCACCGGGGGAGCGAAGACGCCCGGAATGCCCTGGTCGCCGACCATCGGACGCACCCGTTCCAGCAGGTCCTGGGCCAGTGCGTCGGGGATCACCGCGGCACGGGCGATCCCCGTCCCCAGGTCCCATCCGTGCACGGCCAGGTCGGTCGTCATCTGCCAGCCGTACGCCTCCGCCGCCTCGCGGCCACCGGTGACATGCACCTCGCCCTCCAGCGCGCCCGGCCGATGGAAGGCCGGGTGGGAGGCCGCGCCCGCCGCCTCCCAGGCGGCGACGGGTTCGTCGCCCAGCACGTCGCCGTCGAAGCGGTCGCCGACCTCCGCCAGCGTCGCCCCGCCCAGCAGATGCGGCGCCCACAGGTGCTCGGCGGTCACATGGTTGACCAGGTCCCGGACGCTCCAGTCCGCACAGGGCGTCGCCGTGTGCCACTGCTCCGTCCCGACCTCGTGCACCAGCCGGTCCCACTCGGCGTAGGCGGTGTCGAACGCCTCGATGAGTTCCATCCGTCCATGGTGCGCCCAGCGTCAACGCTTCCGCATCCGCGCCGTCCGAACGGATGAACGTACGCCCGAACGGCCCCTTCACCGCCCCGCGCGGCCGATCATGGCGCCGGGGACCAGGCTCGCGCGTAGCCTGGAGTTACGAGAGGGAGGTAAGCGTGACCGTCACCGCCGACCCCGTCACCCACATCGTGGAAGACGCGCCGGACCCCATCGACCAGTTGAGCGCGCTCGAAGAGGCTTACGGAGAGCCTGTCCGGGCGCAGTACGTCGAGAGGGGCGCGTTCTTGCCGCCGCAACCGGACGACCAGCACATGGACGCCGCTGCCGAGTTCTACTTCCAGCTGCGCACCGCAGGCTTCCCGCTCGCCGGCATGGGCATCGGCCTGAGGCGCGGGATCAAGTACGAGCGGACGCAGGCGCTCCTCCTCCCCGACTTCTACGTGAAGCACCGGCGTCCCACGGATCTCGACGAGGCGTACCGCCGCACCCACAAGGGCTGGTACTCCATCGACCTGCTCGCACTCGTCGGGGAGGTCACCTCGACCAACCACGAGACGGACACCGGCCCGAAGTACCGCACGTACGCCGCTGCCGGCGTGCCGGTGTACGTGCTGCTGCACCGCCGGGAGGGCAAGGCGTACGCGTACTCCGACCCCGTGAGCGCGCCGGAGCGCGGAGACCCGCACTACGCGACGAAGAGTGAGGTCGAGATCGGCCGCCCCCTGCCGCTTCCGGAGCCGTATCCGGCGCTGGAGACGGAGTTCCTGCTGGAGCGCTGAGCCGCCGGCCGGTCTCAGACGCTCAGCAGGTCGAGTTCGCCGCGCAGGTTGTGGCGGGCGGTGCGCTCCCAGTGGGTGCGGCCGTGCGCCGTGCGGAACAGCTGCGGCAGGCCGAGGAGTTGCCGCAGCACCGCGGCGCGGCCCTCGCGGAACATCTCGTCCGGCACGAAGCCGTACTCCTGGCGCACGGACGCGGCATAGTGCGCGTACTCCTCGGGCGAGCCCGCCAGCACCGCGAGGTCCGCGTCGCACAGCGTCTCGCCGTTCGCGTCCCCCGGCTCGGGCGCGTGCGTGACCGTCAGCCGCACCAGCCGTGCCACCTCCGCCGTGGTGCCGTCCGGCACCCCCGCCTCCGGCAGCGCCCGCTCGGCGAGCTGCGCGCTGCGTTCCTCGTTCTCGCTGCGGTCCGGCCGGTACACCGCGTCGTGGAACCACGCGGCCAGCCGTACGGCGTCCGGGTCGGCGGCGTGCGCGGCCAGCTCGTCCACCCGGTCCAGCACGGCGCGCAGGTGCCGCACCGTGTGGTAGTGCCGCTGCCGCTCCTCCCACCGGTCGAGCAGGTCCCGCCCGTACGCCTCCGGGGCCGGCTCCGTGGTCCCGCCCCGCGTGCGTACGAGCAGCTCGCGCCACCGCGCGAGCAGCGCGTCGCGGTCCGGTCCCGGCTCCTGATGCGGCTCGGGCACGTACGGAATCCCGGATGGCATACCGCCATTGTGCCCACTCCGGCCCGCGAGGAGCCCCGCGGTGCGGCGTGGGCGGCCCGGGGCGGGGTTTCCGGGGCACCGGGGGTGTGGCAGGCTGTGCTACATGTCTAGACCATTGCTCGAGGTGATCGCGCTCGACGCGGACGACGCCCGGGCCGCGCAGGCCGGAGGGGCGGACCGCCTCGAACTGGTGACGGATATGGCCGCCGACGGGCTCACACCCTCGCCCGGGACCTTCGCGGCCGTACGGGCCGCCGTGGATCTGCCGGTGCGGGTGATGCTGCGCGCGGCGGACGGGTTCTCCGCCGGGGGACCCGAAGGCGTCGCGGTGCTCCGCGCGCAGGCGGAGGCGCTGCGCGCGGAGGGCGCGGAGGAGTTCGTGCTCGGGTTCCTGGAGGAGTCCGGGCAGCCCGACGTGGAGGCGGTCGCCGCGCTGGACGCGGCGACCGGCGGCGGCCGGTGGACGTTCCACCGCGCCATCGACCGGGCCGCCGACCGGGACGGCCTGCGCAAACGGCTCGCCGAACTGCCCGGCCCGGACGCCTTCCTGACGGCGGGCTCCGCGGCCGGCGTGGACGACGGCTGGGACGTGCTGGTCGCGGAGGCGGCCCGTACGGCTGCGGGCGAACCCGGCTACGAGCCGCTGCTGATGGTCGGGGGCGGTCTGCGGCTGGACCACGTGCCCGGCCTGAAGGACGCCGGGGTGACGGCGTTTCACATCGGGGGCGCCGCGCGACCCGAGGGCTGGCACGGGCCGGTCACGGCCGGGGCGGTCGCCCGCTGGCGCACCCTGCTGGACGGCTGACGCGGAGCCGGCCCGCCGGTCGGGAGCCGGCCCGCCAGAGCGCGGTCGCCCTGTCGTGCCGGGCTCGTGGAGGCCGAGCAGCCCGCCGCCGGGGAGGCGCAAAGCGGTCGTCGGGCCCCACCCCCGGTCAGTGACCGCCTGCGCGAACTCCACTCCCCTGGCGGTCAGTTCGGCGCCCCTCCGCTCGACGTCGTCGTACCTCAGGGAGAACTCCTGGGCGGGGGACTCGGCCGGGTGCACGCCGAGTTCGGCGGGCGGCAGGGTGAAGAGCAGCCAGCCGTCCCCGGCGTCGTCGCCCGCGAGCGGGGCCGCACGCGCCGACGGTGTCCCCAGCGGGCGTTCAGACCCGCGGGGACGGGGAAGAGGACACCGCGGAAGGTACGACCGTCGAACACTCACCGGAGGTGAACCGTGCGGGCCGTACGACTCCCCTGGTGGGTCTCGCTGCCTCTCGCCCTCGTCGTCCTGGTCGCCCTGCTCGCGGCCGCCGGGCGGCTCAACCTGATCCCCGGGCTGCCGAACCCGTTCGAGAGCGACACCAAGGACCGCACCGGCCCGACCCTGCTCACCTCCATCCAGGACATGAGCCGCTACCAGGCCGCCTCCGGCAACTTCCAGGTCGTCGTCGACCTGGAGAAGGACGCCAAGTACCTGCCGGACGCCCTCCTCGGCGAGCGCACCCTCTTCGTGGGCGCCGGCTCGGTCGGCGCCTACGTCGACCTCGGCGACGTCGACAAGAAGGCGGTGAAGGTGAACGACGCCCGCACGTCCGCCACCCTCACCCTGCCGCGCGCCGAGCTGGAGAAGCCGGCACTGAACGAGGACCGCTCCTACGTCGTCGCCCGCGAACGCGGCCTGTTCGACCGCTACGGCGACTGGTTCTCCGACAACCCCAACAGCGAGCAGAAGGTGCGCCAGACCGCCGTGAAGCACATCACGCAGGCCGCCGAGGACAGCGGCCTGCGCAAGCGTGCGGAGAAGAACACCACGCAGATGCTGGAGCAGCTGCTGCGTTCGCTGGGCTACGAGCGGGTCGACGTCACGTACGCGTGAGCGCCTCCGGCAGCGGTTCGGTGTGCAGGACGGCGAGACCGGAGACCGCACGCGTCAGGCACACGTACAGGCGGCGCAGGCCGGTGCGCGCGTCGGGCTCCCCGGACACGATCGCCGCCGGCTCGTCGAGCACCACGTAGTCGTACTCCAGGCCCTTCGCCAACGTCGCCGGCACCAGCGTCAGCCGGACACCGGCCGAGGTCTCCTCGCCGGGGGCGAGGTGGGGCAGGTCCGCCTCCTCCAATGCGGCCGCCAGGGCGGGTACGCGCGCGTCCGCGACGATGAGACCCGTCGAGCCCTCGCGGCCGAGCGACGCGCGGCACGCCGCCAGCACCGCGTCGGTTCGTTCCTCCGCCGCGACGGCCCGCACCGCGAAGTCGCCCGGCGACTCGCGGATCGAGGTCGCCTCGGCCAGCCCGGGGGCGATGGCGGGCAGCAGCCGGGACGCGTAGGCGATCACGTCACGCGGGACGCGGAAGCCCTGGGTGAGCTCCTCGACGTCCGAGCCCTGCTTGCCGAGGTGCGACAGCGCCTCCTGCCAACTCGCCGTGGCCCACGGGGTGGTGCCCTGCGCGAGGTCGCCGAGCACGGTCGCCGAACCGGTGGTGCAGCGCCGCCCCACCGCCCGGTACTGCATCGGGGAGAGGTCCTGCGCCTCGTCCAGCACCACGTGCCCCAGCGACGGGGTGCGCGCGACGAGGTCGGCCGCCTCGTCCACCAGCACCGCGTCCGCCGCCGACCACGTCGCGGACTTCACCCCGCGGGCCGGTTTCGCCCACCGCACGGCCTGCTGCTCGTCCGCGTCCAGCAGCCCGTCGGCCTGCTCGGCGAGGAACTCCGGGTCGGAGAGCAGCCGCAGCACCAGCTTCGCCGGGTCGACGGCCGGCCAGACCGTCTTCACCACGGCCTTGACCGCCGCGTTCCGCGCCACCGCGTCCTGCACCCTGTCGTCCGGGGCCTCGCCCGCCTGCTCCATGCGCACCAGCACGGCGTGCGCGATGCGCTGCGGCAGCGCCTCCCGCGCCGCCCCGTACCGCATGTCGCGCTGCAGCAACTCCTCGACCAGCTCCTGGAGTTCGTACGAAGGGATGCGCCAGCGCCGGGAGCCGCGCACCACCACGCACCCCTCGGCGGGCAGGGTGACCCCGGCGCGCACCGCGCGCCGCAGCACCTGCGCCATCCGTGCGTCGCCCTTGAGCCGGGCGGTCTCCGCCCCGTCCCGGCCGCGCACCTGCACGCCGTACCGTCCGGCGACCTCCTCGACGAGCCCGTCCACCGTGGCCTGCCGCACCTGGAGTTCGCCCAGGGCGGGCAGCACCTGCTCGATGTAGTGCAGGAACGAGCGGTTCGGTCCGATGACCAGGGTGCCGGTGCGGGCCAGCCGTTCGCGGTGGGTGTAGAGCAGGTACGCCACCCGGTGCAGTCCGACGGCCGTCTTCCCGGTGCCGGGCGCGCCCTGGACGCACACCGTGCCCTCGATGCCGGACCGCACGATGGCGTCCTGCTCCGGCTGGATGGTGGCGACGATGTCGCGCATCGGGCCGACGCGCGGCTTCTCGATCTCCCGCTGGAGCAGCGCACTCGCCTGTGACGCCTCGGCCGGGTCGCCGAGGTGCTCGTCCTCGTACGCGGTCAGCTCGCCCCCGGTGTAGCCGAAGCGGCGGCGCAGCGCCACATCCTGCGGGTCCTTCTTCGAGGCGCGGTAGAACGGCTCCGAGACCGGCGCGCGCCAGTCCACCACCATGGGGTCGCCCTCGGCGTCGTGGACGTGGCGGCGGCCGATGTAGAAGGAGTGCCCGGCGTGGTGGGCGTACGGGGAGGCGGGCGCGGAATCGGCCTCGGTGTGCGGATGCTCGTAGTCGAGGCGGCCGAAGAACAGCGGGGTGTGCGCGAGGTCGGCGAGGGACTCGATCCGCTGGTCGAGCTGGGCGCGCAGGACTTCGGCGTTCACCCAGTTCGCGGTGACGTCGGAGATGTCGAGGGACTCGGCGTCGGCGCGCATCGCGCGCAGCGCGGCGCGCGAGCCGGCGAGGTGGGCGCGCTCGCGTTCCAGCGGGCCGTCGTCGCCCGCCGAGGTGGCGGTGGCGGCGGCGGACGCGGGGGCGGCGGACGGGTCGGTGTCGTGCGCGGGCACGGGACGGCCTCCGGTGCGGTCGTGGCCGTACGCGCGCGCACGGCTGCGGGCGCGCGGGAGCGCGAAGTGACCGAGGTGCGGCGTGCGGCCGTCGGGCCCTGGGACCGTCGAGGACCGGGCCACGGCACGGGCCGCACGCCGCTGGACTCCGCGAACGCGCGCGCGGCAGGGCGCGACACGTACGAGTGAACGGGTGCGTGGGCGGGTGCCAGCCGGTTTCCGAACGGCCGGGGGCCTCCCGACGGGAGGCGGAGACGCGGAAGTCTAGACCTCCGGGGCGCCGCGGGCGAAACGGATTTCCCGGCCCGCTCACCCGTAGGGGGCGGTGGGGCCACCGAGAGCGAGACGTTCGGGGCGAATCGGGACTTTAGGCTGATGCACGCGGGTGGGGCGGTGCCCATGCTGGGGGTATGAGCAAAGCACCGCACACACGCCTCGTCCCAGGTCAGCGACCCGGGCACGGGCACGGTGCCACTGCGCTCGGGGCGGACGCGGAGGGCCGCCCGCGTCGGCACTCGCGGCACATGGTCGGCAACACGCTCCGCGTCGCACGGGTCTTCGTCAGCTCCGCGTTCGACGTGGTCGTGCTCGGCGATCTGGAGGGCGGCCGTTCCGCGCGGCCGGAGCAGTCCGGCCGGCCCGAGCAGCCGGGACCCCCGGAGCAGCCCGCGACGCACCAGGGCTGACCTCCGCCCACGGTCCGCAGGCGCCGAGCCCGCGGGAAAGTGGCGGCGTGCCCGGACGGTCCGACCGGTCCGCCGGGTCCCTGGGGTCCGCCGTGCGCGCACGCCGGGCGTTCCCCGGCGTCCGCACGATCCGTCGCCGATCTTCGCGCGGGCGTCGCCGCGTATGCACCACCGTCGACTAGGGTCACCGCAGACTGGTGGATACCGGACGGAAGGGGCGACCGGCGCGGTGGCGAGCACGCGACTCGGAGACGGCTCCGTCACCGCCCGAGGGCTCCCGGCGGGGAACACCACCCGCGTCCCCGACCCCCGCAGGTCTCCGCCGCAGCGGCCGCCCGTCCCCTGGCAGGCACTCCTCGGCGGCGCCGTCCTCACGCTGTCCCTGGCCGCCTTCGCGGCCTACGCCCTGGTCACACCGTTTCCCATGGCCGACGTGCAGGTCTACCGGGCCGAGGGCGCGGCGGCACTGCGCGGCCACGGTCTGTACGACTTCACGGTCACCGAGTGGGAACTGCCCGCCACCTACCCGCCGTTCGCCGCGCTGCTCTTCGTCCCGCTCGAGCTCCTGCCCGCGACGGGGGCGAAGCTCGCGTTCCTCGCCGGAAACCTGGCCCTGCTCGCGCTGCTCGTCCACCTCTCGGCACGGCTCGCGGGGCGGACGGTCACGCCACCGGCGCTGGCCGCGCTGACCGGGGCGGCGCTGTGGCTGGAGCCGGTCTTCCAGACCATGGCGTTCGGGCAGGTCAACCTCGCGCTGGCGTGCCTAGTGCTGTGGGACCTCGGACGGCCGGACGGCGCTCGCGGCAAGGGCCTCGCCGTCGGCCTGGCCGCCGGGATCAAGCTCACGCCGGCGATCTTCGCCGTGTACCTGCTGCTGACGGGGCGGGCCCGGGCCGCGTGCGCCGCCTTCGGCGGCTTCTGCGGCACGGTGCTGGCCGGGGCGTTCTTCCTGCCCGGCGACAGCGTCGTCTTCTGGACCGACCGGCTCTTCGAGACCGGCCGGGTGGGCACGGCGTGGATCGTCGACAACCAGTCCGTGCAGGGGGCGGTGGCGCGCGTGCTGCACGTCGCCGACCCCGGCCCGCTGTGGATGCTGCCCGCGGCCGCGGTGGCGGGGACCGGCCTGTGGCTGGCCCGCCGCCTGTGCCTGCGGGGCGGGCCCCCCGGCGGAGTCGGCGACCCGGCGCGGGGCGGGACGCGTGCTGTGCCGTGCGGTGTGACGTGCGGCGACGTGTGGGGGCTGCTGAGCGTCGCCTTCACGGCCCTCCTGGTGTCGCCCATCAGCTGGACGCACCACTGGGTGTGGTGCGTGCCGCTGCTGGCGCTGCTGTGGGAACGCCGGGTGCTCTGTGCCGCGGTGGCGGCCGTGTTCGCCGCCCGCACCATGTGGCTGGTGCCCCGGGACGGGGACCTCGACCTGCGCGGGCCGTGGTGGGTGCAGCCGTTCACCTCGCCGTACGTCTGCCTCGGTCTCGCCCTGCTCACCCTGCTCGCCGTCCTGGCCCGGCGGCGCGGGGTGACCTCACGCTGACCGGCGGGACGCCCCGCGCGGCGCCGTCCCGTCGTGGACTCAGACGTCGTCGCCGGCGAGCAGCTCCGTGGCGTCGACGATGCGGTACGCGTAGCCCTGCTCGGCCAGGAAGCGCTGCCGGTGCGCGGCGAAGTCCTGGTCGACGGTGTCCCGGGCGACCACCGAGTAGAACCGGGCCTCGTGACCGTCGGCCTTGGGCCGCAGCACCCGGCCGAGACGCTGCGCCTCCTCCTGCCGCGACCCGAAGGTGCCGGACACCTGGATCGCGACGGTGGCCTCGGGGAGGTCGATGGAGAAGTTGGCGACCTTGGAGACCACCAGTACCTGGATCTCGCCGCGCCGGAAGGCGTCGAAGAGCTTCTCGCGCTGCGCGTTGGAGGTGTCGCCCTTGATCACGGGGGCGCCGATGTGCGCGCCGAGTTCGTCGAGCTGGTCGATGTACTGGCCGATCACGAGGGTCTGCTGCCCCGCGTGCCGCTGCACCAGCGCCTCGGTGACGCGGCGCTTGGAGTCCGTGGTGGCACAGAACCGGTACTTCTCGTCCGTCTCCGCGGTCGCGTACGCCAGCCGCTCGGAGTCCGTGAGGTTCACCCGCACCTCGACGCAGTCGGCGGGCGCGATGTAGCCCTGCGACTCGATCTCCTTCCACGGCGCGTCGAACCGCTTGGGGCCGATGAGGGAGAAGACGTCCGTCTCCCGGCCGTCCTCGCGCACCAGCGTCGCGGTCAGGCCGAGGCGGCGGCGCGCCTGGAGGTCGGCGGTGAACTTGAAGACCGGCGCCGGCAGCAGATGCACCTCGTCGTAGACGATGAGACCCCAGTCGCGGGAGTCGAACAGCTCCAGGTGCGGGTAGACGCCTTTCCGCCGGGTCGTCAGTACCTGGTAGGTGGCGATGGTGACCGGCCGGATCTCCTTCCGCGTGCCGCTGTACTCGCCGATCTCGTCCTCGGTGAGCGAGGTGCGGCGCACCAGTTCGTGCTTCCACTGCCGGGCGGAGACGGTGTTGGTGACCAGGATGAGCGTGGTGGCCTGCGCACGGGCCATCGCCCCCGCGCCGACCAGCGTCTTCCCCGCGCCGCAGGGCAGCACCACGACACCGGATCCGCCGTGCCAGAAGCCCTCCACGGCCTGCTCCTGGTACGGGCGCAGCGCCCAGCCGTTCTGCTCCAGCTCCATCGGGTGCGCCTCGCCGTCCACGTAGCCCGCGAGGTCCTCGGCGGGCCAGCCCAGCTTGAGCAGCACCTGCTTGATCTGGCCGCGCTCGGAGGGGTGCACCACGACGGTGTCCGGGTCGATCCGGGCGCCGACCAGCGGCTGCACCTTCTTCGACCGCAGGATCTCCTCCAGCACCGGCCGGTCGCTGGTCTCCAGCACCAGCCCGTGCGTGGGGTGCTTGACGAGCTGGAGCCGGCCGTAGCGGGCCATCGTCTCCGCGACGTCGACCAGCAGGGCGTGCGGCACGGGGTAGCGGGAGAACTCCACGAGGGCGTCGACGACCTGCTCGGCGTCGTGACCGGCTGCGCGGGCGTTCCACAGGCCCAGCGGCGTCACCCGGTAGGTGTGGATGTGCTCGGGTGCGCGCTCCAGCTCGGCGAACGGGGCGATGGCGCGACGGCAGTCACCCGCCCGCTCGTGGTCGACCTCGAGCAGCAGGGTCTTGTCGCTCTGCACGATGAGCGGGCCGTTCACGTGTTCTCCCTTCGGGGCGGGGGTGCCTGGCGGGCGCAGGGCTCGCAGGACGCCGGGCCGTGTGGCGGGGCCCGGTGAGGCGCCGGGCCGCGCGGATGGCGGTCCGGATGGCCCGGCGACGGCCGAGCGGGCACGGGTGGCCGGGAGGGCCGCCCACCAGTGTCGCGCATTCCGCGCGGAACGCGGGCGGGGGCCGGGGGAGTGTATGATGACTGACTGGTCAGTCATCCTCACTGCGGAAGGGCGGGGCGGTAGCGACATGCCGAAGAAGGTGGACCGCGCCCGCCGTCGGGAGGAGATCCTGGCGGCGGCCGTACGGGTCTTCGCCCGCCGCGGGTACGCGGCCGCGCGTATCGACGACGTGGCGCGGGAGGCGGGCATCGCGAAGGGCAGCGTCTACCTCTACTTCGACGGTCGCGAGTCGCTGCTCCACGCCGCCTTCGAGGACGTCGCGGCGCGCTCGGCGGAACTGCTGCGGGAGGCCGCGGAGGGCGACGGTACGGCGGCCGAACGGCTCGCCGCGCTGGTCCGCGGCGCGGTGACGGAACTCTCGGCGGACCGCGACCTCGCGCGGGTGCTCCTGGACATCTGGGCCGCCGGACGGGACGCGGACTCGCCGGTCGACATGGCCGCTGCGTATCGCGACTACCGGGCGGCGGTCGCCGCGCTGCTGGAGCAGGCGCGTGCGGAGCAGGCGCGTGCAGAGGGGGTGTCTGCGGAGGGGGCGGCACGTGCGGTGGTGACCCCCGACGCGCACGCGGCGGTGGTCGTGGGCGCCCTCGAGGGCTGCCTGCTCCAGTGGCTCTTCGACCCGGCGGTGGACCCGGCCGCCCTGGCCGAGCCGCTGGTGCGGTTGCTGGTGCCGGGTGCGGGTGCGGGTGCGGGTGCGGGTGCGGGGTCCGGGTCCGGCGGTGACGGCCCGCGACCACGTTGATCACGAGCGCGCACGGAACGGTGCGCGGAGAGGAGCGTCCACGCCGTGAATCCCCTCAAGGGCGGTCCGCCGCAGGGTGGTTGGCGCCGCACGGTGCTGCGTGCCCCGATTCCCCTCTACCGGTGGGGCCTCGGGGCCCTGCTCGGCAGGCGCCTGGTCCTGCTCACCCACATCGGCCGGAAGAGCGGGCAGCCCCGGCAGGTCTGCCTGGAGGTCGTCGGCCGCGGCGAGGAGCCGGGCAGCTTCGTCATCGCCTCCGGCTACGGCGAGCGGTCCCAGTGGTTCCGGAACATTCTCGCCCACCCCGGTGTGCGGTACCAGGTGGGTGGCCGCACGTACGAGGGCACGGCGGTGCCGTACGCGCCGGAGGAGTCCGGGCGCCGCCTCGCCGCGTACGCGGAACGGCACCCTCGTACGGCGGCCACGCTGATGGACGCACTCGGGCATGCTCCGCAGTCCGCCGAGGAGTACGTCGCGATCGGCGCCGACCGCACAGGGGGCGTACCGCTGGTCGCGCTGCGGCCAAGTACCGGGAACCGACAGGCCGGTGCGGGCTTCGGCGGCCCGCTGTGACGCACCCGGACGGGGATCAGGTCTGGTAGGCGAGGCTGCAGAGGTCCTGCGGGCTGTCGGGCACGGATACCTCCAGGTCCTCGCGGCGGTGGCGCCCTCCAGCCTGCCCGAAGTCCTCGGACGGCCTGAGGGTGAGCCGCCCCTCGGCCGCCAGGGCCTGTGCGCGGAGCAGGAGGTCGCGGGGGCTGAGGCCGAGTTCCAACGCCACCGTGGTGAGGTCGAGTCCGGATTGCCAGCTCCACAGGAGAACGGAGTCCATCGCCGGTGACCATGCCACCGTTTCCGGGTACGGGACGTGTGCCGGGTGAGGGGCCTGCGAAGGGGCGGGCGGCTCCTCCGTGCGCGGCTCCGGCGGCGGGGCGTGCGGCGTCTCCTCCGGCGCAGGTGCTTGCTCGGTCGCTGCCTCTTGGCGGAGTTGGGCGTCGCAGGTGAGGAGACGCTTCGCCACGCTGCGGGCGTCGTCCTTGCCGACGGTGCGCCGTGCGAGCCGCACTTCGCGTTCGTTCAGTCCCATCAGGTCGGCGACGCCGCCGTCGCTGCCGACGGTCACCGCGAAGGCAGCCAGTATTCTCGTCCGATTGGCCTGCGCCTCGTCCAGGATCCTCTGGGCGTGCCGCACCTCGTCGTCACTGGCGCAGAAGGCCTCGGCAAGCAGGGAATTGCGCTCCCACAGATCACGGGGTTCCACAAAGGGACCAACGCATTACGCCAGGTGCAGGTACTGAATGTCCGGAACTGTCACCCGACTGCACGGTTCGGCATACGGTGTGCAGTTCTGACGGTTTCGCCCTTACGGGTCGGAGGAGAGCGGAGGCAGGACGGCGCAGCCCGGCTGCGCCGTCCTCCCCGTCAGCCCTCCGCGAGTTCGGCGACGCCGGTGATGCGGTGCAGCGGGTAGGTGCGCACCTGGTCGGCGGTGTGGTCGTAGGCGGTGACGAAGCCGCCCTCGACCCGGACCGGTGCGATCACGCGCTGGCTGGCGGCGCCGTCGGCGTTGACGTAGCCGATCCACAGCGCGGAACCGGTGAGTACGGCGGACTGCATCGTGGCGATCGTGTCGGCGGAGGTCGTGCGCGGCGGCTCGCCGTCGCGCGGGCGGGCGGCAGCGGCGGGAATCCGCGGCTTGTGGGCCGCCGTCGCCGCGTGGTCGCCGGCGCGGATGGCGCGCACGGCGGCCGTCAGCAGGGCGCCGTCCGGTACGGGCGGGCCGTCCGGTACCGGGTCCGGTGCGCTGCGCGGTGGCGTGCGGTGTGCGTCCGGCCGGGCGAGCAGCACGTCGCCCTCCGCCGACTCGGCGGCCGGAGCGTAGCCCATGTCCCGCAGACGGGCGAGGAGTTGGTCGGGCGGGAGGGTGGTCGCGGCGACGGTCGGGGCCAGCAGCCGGAGCCGGATCGGGGCGGAGCGCCGGTCGGCGAGGATCTCGGCGAGCAGCGTCTCGTCGTCGCAGCGCAGGTACGCGGAGGCGGCGCCGACGCGGAGCCGTCCGTGCCGTCGGGCCACGTCGTCCACCAGGTAGGACAGCGGCTGCGGCACCGGCGTGCGGGAGTGGGCGGCGAGGAAGGCGTGGATCTCGGACGCGCTGCGGCCCGCGTCCAGTCCGCGGCGCACCGAGGCGGGGGTGAAGCGGTACACCGTGGCGCCGCCCTTGGACTCCACGTCCGCCAGGACACCGAGGGCCAGGGAGAGTTCGCGTTCCAGCGGGCCGGGGGCCACGGCGGTCAGGTCCGCCTGGAGCAGTACGTGGTCCAGCGGCTCGGGCAGCAGCGGCGCGAGCCCGGAGGTGGCCTCGGCGAGGGCGGTGGTGAGTTCCCGGGCGGTGAGGGACGGTCCCCAGGTGTCCGCGTCCGGGGAGGTGAGGGGGCGGGCGTAGGACGCGAGGGCGCCGCGGCCGGTGAGGCCGAGGAGTTCGGCTTCGTCGAGGGTCCAGCGGACCAGACGCGTGCGGAGTGGGGTGCCGTCGCCGTCCGGGGCGTCGTGCGGCGCCGCCGCACGGGCCCGGGGGCGCGGGCTGCCGCCGGTCGTCGCGGCGGCGCGCAGCGGGCGCTCCCAGGTGACGCGTGCGACCACGGATTCCGGTTCCGGCGAGGTGCCGGGTGCCTCCGAGGCCAGCAGGGACAGCACCCGGTGCCGTACGTCCGGGGCGGGGCCCCGGTCGAGGCCGGGCCCGAGGGCGGCGAGGCTGCGGCCCTTCGGGTCCCGCTCGCCGACCAGTCCGGCGACGCGGGTGCCGGTCAGCCAGGCGCGGACCAGCCGGGTCCAGCGCTCGCCGGGTGCGGCCCGCAGCCAGTCGTCGTACGCGGGGGTGGGAGCGTACGTCTCGTCCACGGCGCCGTCGGAGGCCAGCAGCCCGGCGCCGAGGGCCAGTTCGACCCAGAAGGCGGCGGTCGGTTCGGGAAGGTCGAGGGCGACGGCGGTGCGTTTCAGTTCGCGGACGCCGAGGCCGCCGGCGCGCAGCACGCCCGGTGGGTCGGTCTCCCAGCCGCCGCACAGCTCCTCGACGGTGGCCAGCGCGGTGAGGGCCTGGCCGGCGGCTGTGGCGTCCACCGTGCGCGGGGGGTGCTCGCGCCGGGCGACGAGCTGCGGAGGCTCCGGTTCCGGTGACCTGTGGGCCCGGCCGCCGCGCAGGTGCAGCGCGACCTCGCGGGGGAGCACGACCGTGCGGTCCCCGCTCGGCAGCAGCAGGCCGTGGTGCAGCAGTCGGGCCACCGGCGGGGTCGGCGCCCGGTGGTCGACCGTCCCGTACGGCGGCCCCCACACCAGGCGGGACAGCACCTCGGCGCTGTCCTCCGGCACGTGCTCCGTGAGCAGAGCCGTCATGCGCTCCCGGTCGGTGAACAGGGTGGCCAGCTCGGTGAGCGCGCTGACCGGGTCGTGCGTGGCGGGGAGGCCGTTCGCGGTGAGGAGGTCCTGCATGCGGCCGGGCGAGATGCCGGCGGTGGCCTCGGCGAGCGAGGGGCCCAGCCCGGTCGGGGAGACCGCGGGAGGCGGGGGAGCGAGGATGACGCGGGCCGTCCGGAGCAGCCGGAGCCGGTCGTCGTCGCCCCACAGCAGGGCGCGGTCGCGCAGCAGCGCGAGCGCCCGGGGCAGCTGCCGGTCGACGGCGGCCGCCTCCTTGCCGTCGACGCCGGTCAGCAGGCCGCGCAGCTCCTCGTAGCCGCACGGGTCCGGACCTGCGGCCAGCGCCTCGGCCACCTGCAGTGCGAACCGGTCCAGCCGCTCGACGGCCCGGACGACGGACGCGCGGGTACCGGCGCGGGTGGCGAGCTGGGTGAGGTCGCCGGGGACGGGGGAGAGCAGGTCGGGGCGGGTGCGCAGCAGCGCGGCCAGCGCCGCGTCGTCCCGGCCGCGCAGGTCGTCGGCGAGCGTGCGGGACGGCGCCGCGGCGGTGGGCTGCTGCTCCTGACTCATCCGTCCTACGGTAGCGGGGGTGTCGGCGGGACCCCGTGCTTCGCGGCGCCGGGCCGGGGGAAAACACGTTGTGGGGGTGGGAGGGGCGCTCTAGGTTCGCGTCCATGCCCGACGACCCGAGCCCGGAGCTGCGCACGCGGCGGCTGCTCCTCACCGCGTACACGCCCGCCGACGAGGACGACTTCGTCACACTCTTCCAGGACGCGCGGGTGTCGCGCTGGATGGGGGACGGCCCGCAGAGCGAGGCGGAGGACCGGGCGCTGTTCCGGCGGATCTTCACGCACGTCTATCCGGCGCGGAGGTTCGACGTGTGGGGGGTGCGGGAGGGCGGGCGCCTGGTCGGGCACGCGGAGATCAAACGCACCGACGACGTGGACGGCCACGAGATCGTCTACGCCCTGCACCCCGACCGGTGGGGCGCGGGCCTGGGCACCGAGCTGGCCGGTGCGGTGGTCGCGTACGGCTTCCGCACGCTGGGGCTGGGAGAGGTGCACGCCACGGTCGACGCCGCGAACGCCGCGTCGCTCGCGCTGCTGGAGCGGATCGGTTTCCGGCATGTCCGCGACATCGCGGAGGAGAACGGCGGCACCACCCGCCACCTGACCCGCAATGCCGACTGACCTGCGGACGCGCCCCGCCGCCACGCGGTACCGTCTGCGGTGATCGGACATCTCCGGGCGGCGAGGCGGGTGTTGAGGCAGCGGTGGGGATCGAGAGCGAGCAGCTCGTCTTCGACTATCTGAGCCGGGTCGGCGACCTCGCGCACGGAACGTCGATGACCGCGGCCGACCGGGCACGGCTGGTCGGCGGGCTGCGTACCGAGATCGAACGGATGCGTGCCGCATCCGGCGGTGGTGACGGCAAGGCCGCCGTACGGAAGGTGCTGGACCGGCTCGGGAAGCCGGAGGAGGTCGTCTCCGCGGCGCTCGGCGGCGAGACCGTCTCGCTGCGGAAGACCGGCCCTGCGGACGACGCGGAACCGGACCGGCCGCGCGGCCGCAGGCTGCCCCTCCTTCCGCAGATGAGGAAGGAGGACACCGGGTCCGGGCCGCCGCCCTCGGGTGGCGCGTCGCCGCCGCACATGGCCGGCATGGACGAACTCGGCCCGCAGGAGACCGACCCCGACTGGTGGCGGAGCGGCCCCGCGACGGGCGGCACCGCCAGGTCGGGACTGCCCGGGGCCCGCGATCCGCGGTTCGACATCCCGGACGCGTTCAGCGGCGGCATCGAGCTGCCCGAGGTGTTCCAGCGCCCGCCCGAGGACGGCAAGGACGGTGCCCCGGCCACGCCGCCGCAGGCGCCCGCCGCCCCCGTGGTCGCCGATGCCGCACCGGCAGGGGGAGCGCCGCTGCTCGGCGCCCTGCTCGCGGGGCGCCGGAAGCGGGCGGCAGGCCCGGCCACGGGCGGAGTCGTCGAACTCCTCGCCGCCGGGCTGCTGGTGGCCGGCGCGGTGCTGGGATCTCTGGTGCCGCTCGGACTGGGCTGGCTGGCCGCGTACTGGTCGCCGCGGCTGACCCGGAGCGAGGCCAAGGGCGCCGCGCTCGGTGTGCCGGGACTCACCGCCGTGGGCGGGCTGGTGTGGCTGTGGGGGCGGCAGGACGGCCGTTGGGGGCCGCCGCTGCCGTCCGGCGGGGACGCGATGCAGCAGGCGATGGAGGAGTCGTGGCCGGTGGCGCTGCGCGTGGCGGCGGTGGCGTCCGCGCTGTTCCTGCTGTGGCGGGCGCGCAGGCGCTCGGCCTGAGGGCGCCGGTCCGGCGGGTTCGGGGCCCCGGCAGAATGGCGGGCATGGCCTCCCACCCGCTGACGGTCGGATTCGACCTGGACATGACCCTGATCGACTCGCGGCCGGGCATCAGGGCCGCCTACGAGGCGCTGTCGGCCGAGACGGGCGTGCACGTCGACGCCGAGCTGGCGGTGTCGCGCCTGGGGCCGCCCCTGGAACAGGAGCTGGCCCACTGGTTCCCGGCCGAGCGGATCGCCGAGACCGGCGAGCGCTACCGCGAGCTGTACCCGGCGTACGCGATCACCCCGGCCCTCGCCCTGCCCGGCGCCTGCGAGGCGCTTGACGCGGTGCGGGACGCGGGCGGCCGTACGGTCGTCGTCACGGCGAAGCACGAGCCGAACGCGAAGCTGCACCTGGAGCATCTGGGGCTGGAGCCGGACGCGGTGGTCGGGTGGCTGTGGGCCGAGGCGAAGGCGGAGGCGCTGCGCGCCTACGGGGCGCAGGTGTACGTCGGCGACCACACGGGGGACGTGCGGGGCGCGCGGGCGGCGGGAGCGCTGGCCGTGACGGTGCCGACGGGTCCGTGCGGGGCGCACGCGCTGCGCGAGGCCGGCGCCGACGTCGTGCTGGACGGTGGGCTCCCCGACTTTCCCGGCTGGCTCGCGCGGTACGTGGCCGGGGGCCGCCGGGCGTCCTGAGGTCCGGGCCGTGCCCGGCCGTTCAGCCCCGTGCGGGGGGCGGGCCCCCGGCCGTGAAGGCGCGGGCGGCGCGGCGCTGGGCGGCGGCGGAGCGGAGGACGCCCGCCCCGGCCAGGGCGAAGCCGACGCCCATGAGCATGCAGACGAAGTACGCCGGGGCCGGGAAGGGCTCGGTGCCCAGGAACAGCGGCGCGACCGTCACCAGGGTGGCGACGGCGCCGACGAGGAAGACGACGCCACCGGTCCGTACCAGCGCGTCTCCGGCTCGGGGAGTTTCAGTGTTCACCCGCTCAGGGTAGATCCGTGGACAGGCGACCGAGGAGGCGAGGAGGCGCCCGGAGTCGTCTTGCCACCCCGCCACGGAGCACTAGCCTGGGGGAAGGCGGGCCGAGGGGCCCGCTCGACTGCTCTAGCGACCACGATCAGCAGACCATCGCGCAGCCGGACGACCCGTCCGGCTGCGCGAACGAGTGACGAGGACGAGACGGACGTGCCTACCGGCAAGGTCAAATGGTTCAACGGTGACAAGGGCTTCGGCTTCCTCTCCCGCGACGACGGCGGTGACGTCTTCGTCCATTCGTCCGTGCTGCCGGACGGGGTGGAGGTGTTGCGCCCCGGTCAGCGCGTCGAGTTCGGCGTCGTCGCCGGGCAGCGCGGCGACCAGGCGCTGTCGGTGTCCCTGCTCGACCCGGCGCCGTCCGTCGCGGCGGCGCAGCGCCGGAAGCCGGACGAGCTGGCGGGCATCGTGCAGGACCTCACCACGCTGCTGGACGGCGTCTCGCAGTCGCTGGAGCGCGGCCGGTACCCCGACAAGGCACACGGCCGGAAGATCGCGGGCATGCTGCGGCACGTCGCCGACCAGCTGGACGTCTGACCGGCCAACGCCCCGCCCCCGCGTGCACGCGGGGACGACCCGCGCGGGTCAGGGGAAGCGCAGCGCGTCCGCCGGGATGGGCGGGACCAGCCCTTCGGCCGCCGCACGGGTGAGCAGCCCGCGCACGGCGGCGTAGCCGGACTCGCCCAGGTCCGCGGTGTACTCGTTGACGTACAGGCCGATGTGCTGGTCGGCGACCGCCGGATCCATCTCCTGCGCGTGCTCGCGCACGTACGGCCGGGAGGCTTCCGGGTCGTCCCACGCCATCCGTACGGAGGTCCGCGCCGCCTCCGCGAGGGCGCGCAGCCGTTCCGGGCCCAGCGAGCGGCGGGCGACGATCGCGCCCAGCGGGATGGGCAGCCCGGTGGTGTGCTCCCAGTGCTCGCCCAGGTCGGCGACGCAGTGCAGGCCGTAGGAGCCGTACGTGAAGCGGGCCTCGTGGATCACCAGGCCGGCGTCGACGCGGCCGTCGCGCACGGCGGGCATGATCTCGTGGAACGGCAGCACCACGATCTCGCCGACGCCGCCCGGTACCGCGTCGGCGGCCCACAGCCGGAACAGCAGGTAGGCGGTGGACCGTTCGCTCGGCACCGCGACCGTGGCGCCGGTGAGCGAGGAGCCGCCGGCGCCGGCCGTGCGGGAGAGGACCAGCGGCCCGCAGCCCCGGCCCAGCGCCCCGCCGCACGGCAGCAGCGCGTACTCCTCCAGCACCCACGGCAGAACGGCGTAGGAGACCTTGAGCACGTCGCCCTCACCGCGCACGGCCAGGGCGTTGGTGACGTCGATGTCGGCGAAGGTCACGTCGAGTTCGGGGGCGCCGGGGACGCGGCCGTGCGCCCAGGCGTCGAAGACGAACGTGTCGTTGGGGCAGGGCGAGTACGTGATCCGCACCGGCGCCTCCGCCTTGTGCGTCTCCGGGCCGTCCGGCCAGGCGCCGAGGACGGCTGCAGCCGCGCGGAAGGCCGTGGTCAGCGCACGCAGCGCCTCCGGGATGCGCCAGGCGTCGCGGTCCCGGGGACCGACCGGGTTGGAGACGGTGCGCAGCTCCAGCACCGGCAGGTCGTGTGCGGCGGCGGCCTCGGCGACGCCGAAGCCCTCCATGGCCTCCACCACGGCACCGGTGTGCCGGGCGGCCAGTTCGCCGGCGCGTGCGGCGGTGCCGGTGACCGTCGAGGCGGTGAGCACCGGCCCGGTGACGGCGCCCGCGGCGTCGGCGAGGGCGCGTACGAGTGCGGGCGGCGGCGTGTGCACGACGCGGCCGAACCCGAGGTCGGTGACGGAGGTGAAGCCGTCCGCGGTCTCGGCGCCCAGGTCGGCGGCGACGATCTCGGTGGCCACCACGGTGCCGCCCACCGCCACCTGGCCGGCGAAGCCGCCGCCGATTCCGGCGGACACCACCAGGTCGTACGGTTCGCCGGCGAGGGCCGCGGCGGTGAGCGCGCTCGCCGCACCGGCGGCGGCCGCCGCCGGGCCCACTCCCGCGGCCAGCACGTCCACGGCCAGGCCACGTCCGCCGGGGGCGGCGGCCGGGCGCACGCGGTGCAGCGCGTACCCGCCGGGCAGCGTGCGGTCGTCGTGCCGGGCGCCGGTTTCGTGGGGTGTGGCGGGCTCGTGGGCTGTGGCGGTCTCGTCCGGGGCGTCGAATCCGGCCGTCACGGCGTCGCGCTCCGCCGCGACGGCGGTGGCGACCAGCACACGCAGCGGTCCGGCGACGGCAGGGGAAAGGGGAGCGGACACCTCGGCGGCCACCGTCACTTCTCGCGCGTGACCTTGATGTTCCAGACGCCCTCGAGCTCGTCCTCGCCGAGGGTGGCGACGCTGAGCGTCACCTCGTCGGGTGCCGAGCCCTGGCCGGGCTGCGGCTGGAACCACTGCTCGGCGTCGAACGTCTGGTACGTGCTCGTCAGCTCCTCGGCCGACATGGGCCGCTGGTTGGCGAAGACGACCCAGCCCGCGTCCGCCATCTCCGGCTCGACCCCGACGTGGACCCTGTCGCCCTGGCGGACGCCGATGGTCGCGTCCGGCTTCTGCTTCAGGCAGGCGAAGCCCTCGTCGCGCGAGAGTGCCTTGCCGTCCTCGGCGTAGCAGGCGGCCTCGGTCGTCACGGTCTCGCTGCCGACCGTGACCGTCATCAGCGGCGTCGGCTTCTCGCAGGCCGTCGTGACGAGGAGGCCGAGAGTGGCGGCGCCCAGGGCGGCGGCGGTGCGCAGGCCGCGCCGCGAGACGGAGAAGGCATAGCTCATGTGGGGCAATCTACCCGGCGGTCGCTTTCAGGCCACGCGGGGGTGCGGGGACCCGCGCCGGGCCGAGGACAGCAGGCCGCGCCCGGCGGTGAGCGTGCCCACGGCGATCAGCGCGGCGCCGACGGCCATGCCGAGGATGCCGTTCAGCGGCAGCGAGATGCCGATCGCACCGCCGACCACCCAGGACATCTGCATCAGCGTCTCGGACCGGGCGAACGCGGAGGTGCGCACCTGTTCCGGCACGTCGCGCTGGATCAGCGCGTCCAGCGACAACTTGCCCAGCGCCTGCACGATGCCGGCCGTCGCGGCCACCACCGCCACCATCACCGTGCTGTACAGGGCCGCGGCCACGACCGTGGCGCCCAGCGCGCACAACAGCACCGTGGTGATGATCATCTCTGGGGCGCGTTCCTTGAGCCAGGCGCCGATGGCCGTGCCCAGTGCGTTGCCCCCGCCCGCCGCCACGGCGACCAGGCCCAGCGACACCGACGCACTCATCCCCGACAGCGGCTCCTCGCGCAGCAGGAAGGCCAGGAAGAAGATCAGGAAGCCGGACAGCGCCCGTACGCACGAGTTCGCCACCAGCCCGCTGCGCACCGACACGCCGACCGTGCGCAGCCCCGGCCGGCGCCGGTGCATGCTCTCACCCGCGAGGAACGCCTTCCGCTCGCCCTTCGCCGAGTCGACCTTCGGCGCGAGCGAGAACGACAGGAAGGTGCCCAGCACGAACAGCGCCATCGCCCCGTACAGCGGATACGAAGGGCCGAGCTGATGCAGGCCGGCACCGATCGGCGCCGCCGCTCCCGTCGCCAGCAGACCGGCCAGTGTCACCCGGGAGTTGGCCTTGACCAGGGGGTAGCGCGGCGGCAGCAGCCGTGGCACCACGGCCGAACGCACCACGTTGTACGCCTTGGACGACACCAGTACGCCCAGCGCCGCCGGGTACAGCTCCAGGCCGCCGCCGGCCACCGCTCCCGCCATGGTGATCGCCAGCAGGGCGCGCGCCAGCATCGCGCCCGCCATCGCGAACCGGCGGCCGTGCGGGATGCGGTCCAGCAGGGGACCGATGACCGGCGCCAGCAGCGCGAACGGCGCCATCGTCACCAGCAGGTAGAGCGCCACCCGGCCGCGCGCCTCACCCGTCGGCACGGAGAAGAAGATCGTCGACGCCAGCGCGATGGTGATGAGCATGTCGCCCGCGGAGTTCACCGCGTGCAGCTCGATCAGCTTGCCCAGCCCCGACTCGCCCGCCCCCTGCGCGTGCGTGGCACGCCGGACACGGCGGGCCAGCGCCGCCGGTGGACGCCCCGCGGCGCGTGCCATCCGGGCGGCGCGCCCGGGCCGGACCTTCTCCGGCTCGGCGTTCTCGCCCAGCCATCGTCCGGTGCCCGCCCGGTCCGGACCGGTCCCCTCGCTCTCGGCGCGCGACGGAATCGGGCGGACCGCGGGCGGTGTCTCCTGATACGCCTCGTCGGCAGCCACGACGTTCAGTGTGCCCCAGATGTCGGCGGCTACCGCGTTGCGGCGGATTGGGCGTGCCCCGGGTGCGACGCGCGTGCGACGCGGACCGGGTCCGCGCCCGCGACGGCCGGGGGCGCCCGGGGGCCGCTCGGAGTCGCGGCGGGCGTGTTGGGGTAGCGTGGATGAAACGGTGCGCCCCGCACGGCCTCGAGTGTGGGCGCGGACGTCGCAGCGGCCACAGGTTCCGCTCCGTCCGCTTCCCCCGCCCCGCCCGGCCGCACGGCCAGCGCCCGCCAACGACTACGACGGCGCTTCGGCGTGGGAGACGATTCTTGTGAGTGCAGCATGAGCGCCGGCACGCGACGCCGCCGTACGACGCGTACGCCCGACCGGCTCTGCGCCGAGGCCGTCGCCCTGGCGCGCGGGGCCGTCGAGGAGGTGGCCCCGGCCGACGAGATCGGGGAGTGGCTCGAGGCCGTCGCGGACGACGACCGGGTGGTGACGCACCTCTTCGAGTGCCGCAAACCCGGCTACCGGGGCTGGCGCTGGGCCTCGACCGTCGCCCGCGCGTCCCGCGCCCGCGTCGTGACCCTCGACGAGACGGTCCTGCTGCCCGGACCCGACTCGGTACTCGCCCCCACGTGGCTGCCCTGGAGCGAACGGCTCCGTCCCGGCGACCTCGGCCCCGGCGACCTGCTGCCCACCGAGAGCGAGGACCTGCGGCTGGAGCCCGGCTTCTCCGGCGAGGACGCACCGCCGCCCAACTCGCCCGTGGCGGAGGAGGCGTCCGGCCGCGACGAGGACGGGAACGTGGAGGAGCCCGGGTCCGGGGGCGCCGCGGCGGTCGCGGTCCCCGCGCAGCCGCTGCCCACCCGGGCGGGCATCAACGCCGTCGCGCAGGAACTGGGCATGGCACGCGCCCGCGTCCTCTCCCGCTACGGCCTGCACACCGCGGCCGACCGCTGGGAGGACTCGCACGGCCCCCGCACCGCCATGGCGCAGGCGGCGCCCGCGAGTTGCCTCTCCTGCGGCTTCCTGGTGCCGCTGGCGGGCTCGCTGCGGCAGGCGTTCGGCGTCTGCGCGAACGAGTACAGCCCCGCCGACGGCCAGGTGGTGTCCCTGTCCTACGGCTGCGGCGGCCACTCCGAGGCCGCGGTCATGCCGAAGCCGCCCCAACCGCCGCCCCCGGTCGTCGACGAGACCCGCGCCGACGCCTTCGACCTGCACGACCGGGCCGCCGGGCCCGCCGGCGGCGCCACGGAGACCGAACCGGGCGAGACCGGTCGCGCCGAACGCAGCGCCGGGAACGGCGACGGCGACGGCGACGGCGACGGCGGCACGGCGGACGAGAGCGGGACGTCCGGTCGGAACGGCGCGGCGGACGGCGCGAGCGGCAAGCAGGCGGGGAAGAGCGGCAGAGGCTCACGGAACGGCCGCGGCCGCCGTCGCGCCACCGCCCGCTGAGGCCGTCGAGCGGCACGGCGGACACGGGGGAACCGCGGACACGGTGGACACGGCGGGCGTAGGGGGCGCGCGGATGTCCGCCGGGCGCCGGGGGACGGTTCGCTGCGCTGTTCGAGCCGGGTACCCGCGTGGATGAATCCGTCGCGACACCGGTGGCGGCCGGGGCCGTCGCGGGCGGCGCCGGAAGACGATCGTCGTCCCGTCGACACCTACGGCACTGGAGCGCCCCATGAAACGTCGTCCCGCCCTCGTCGCCTTCGCCGTCGCGTCCGCGCTGCTCACTTCGGGCTGCGGTCAGGGCACGGTGGAGGACGGTTCCGGCCGTTCCACCCCCGGAGGTGAAGCCGCTCCGTCTGCCGGGAAGTCCTCGGCCCCGCCGTCCGCCGCACCCGCGGACGTCACGCCGAGAACCGTCGAGGCGCGGGAGCAGGGCGACGCCGGCGGCGCCGCGAAGCTCTCCTCCGTGAAGGTGACCCGGCTTCCGGCGTACGACCGCGTGCGGTTCACCTTCGACGGCGGCGTCTCCCAGGTCTTCGCCGAGTACATGGACGCACTGCGCGAGCCCGGCCGCGGCAGGACGATCGACCTGAAGGGCGAGCACAAGCTGGTGCTGGTCTTCGTCGGCGTCGCCCGGCAGGATCCCGCCGGGCGCGCGGACACCACCGACACCGTCCGCGAGGTGCGCGCGACCGGCGTCTTCGAGGGCGAGATGATCGTCGGTCTCGGCCTCGACTCCGAGGGCGAGGGTCCGGCGGGCTACCGGGTGGAGGTGAAGGGCGACTCCGTCACCGTCGAGGTCGCCCACCGCGCCTCGCCCTCCGGCTCTCCTTCCGGTTCTCCTTCCGCCTCGTCCTCCGCGGGCTGACGGGACTCCGGGGTCCGACTGCCGCCCGGCTGCTCGTCTCCGCGATCGCCCGGCCCCGTCTTCGGTTCCGGTTCCGTCTCCGCCTCCGTCTCCGCCTCCGCCTCCGCCTCCGCCTCCGCCTCCGCCTCCGCCTCCGGCTCCGTGCAGGGCTCCGGTTCCGTTTCCGGTTCCGGCCCGGTGACCGCGGGGGCGCGGGCCGCGGGATCGATCCAGGACACCGTGCGGTCGGCGAGGAAGTATTCGGCCGGCGCGGTACGGGTGGCCCCCGACGCCCCGCCGCGCCGGGCGAGCGGGTCGTGGACCAGACGAGCCGGGTCCGCACCCCACCGCGGGAGCAGGTCGCGGAGTTCGGCGGTGAACGGCGTGGGTCCGGCAAGGTACACGTGCCCGTCGGCCCAGTCGTCACGTCGCCGCAGCGCCTCGTGGAAGCGTCGCGTCAGGGTGCTCGCGCCCTCGGCGGCGCGCGCCGTCCACACCGTCACCTCCAGGTGCGGGTGCCGGGACGCGAGCGCGTCGATCGTGGCGCCGTCGTACAGGTCGTCCGGGGTGCGTGCGAGCACGTCCAGCCGTATCCGCCGCGGCGGGCCCGGGGTTCGGGCGCGCAGCAGGTCCTCCAGCACGGCCTTCACCGGCGCCCAGCCGGTACCGGCGGCGATCAGCGTGACCGGTGCGCCGTCGGCTCCGGGGGTCGTCGCCGTGCCGGACGCGGCGCCGAGGCGCAGCCGGTCGCCCGCGCGCACGTGGTCGCACAGCGTCGTGCTCAGCGAGCCGCCGCGCACCCGGGCGACGTGGAACTCCAGCAGCCCGTCGGCGCGCGGGGCGCGGGCGAGCGAGTACGGGCGCCACACCCGGGGCACCTGCGGGCACTCCAGCGTCGCGTACTGCCCGGCCCGGTACGGGTAGGGCTGGTCGGGACGGATCCGCAGGACGGCCGTACGGCCGTTGTGCAGGCCCTGTTCCACGACGGTGGCGTCCCACCACGCCGGTTCCCGCTCCCGGATGGACGCGGCCGCGCCGTGCAGCATCGTGCGGGCCGCCCGGCCGTACACCGCCCACCAGGCGGCCTCGGTCGCGTCGTCCCAGACCGAGGCGCAGCCCATGCGCATCGCGGCGATCAGGCTGTGGCCCACGGTGTCGTAGTCGGCGGTGCACACCCCGAACTTGCGGTGGTCCCGCCCCAGCGTTTCCAACTGCGTCTGCAGCGCAGGATCGTCGAGGTGCGTGACGATCTGCGCCAGTGCGGCGAACAGCCGGTCGTGCTGCTCGCGCATCTCGGCGGGGAACATGCCGCGCAGCCGCGGATCGGAGCCGAAGAGATGCGCGTAGAAGAACCGCACCACACGGTCCGCGCGGCGCTGCGCTATCTCGAAGCTCGCTCTGACTCTTTCGACGTCGTCGATCTTCCTCACCCCCGTGCGGACTCCACGCGTTTCTCCGGTCGTCTCGTGGCGCGCGCGCCGTGGCCGGAACCGATCGGTGCGTCGGCGCGACACGGGCAAGTCCTAGGTCGTTCGGCGCCGGAGCGCCGCCGGATTGCCGGTGCCGTCACAGTTCCTCCACCGGCGGGGGCCGGAATATCCACGGGCACGTGTGTTCGGTGACGGCGTGAAAGTGGCTTAACCTGCCCGGGTCATGAACTACTGCCCCGGATGCCTCCGCCGTCTCGACGCCGGTGCGCCCTGCCCCAACTGCGAGACGCCCGCCGCCGCCGCGCCCGCGGACCCCGATTCCGCCCCGGAGACCGGAACGCCTCGCGAAGAGGCCTACATCGCGAAGCCGTTCCACCAGGAGGCCCCGCCCAACGTGGACCCCGATCCGGCCCCGGCACCGGAGCGTGCCCCGGCCGGGACCGACGGCACAGCGGAGGCGCGCGACCGTACCGGACCGGAACCCGGCGACGGTCCCGACGGACAGCCGACGGCTCCGCTCGCCGCCGTGCCGCCGACCGGTACCGGGGCCGTGAGCGGCGACGCCGGCCCCAGCGACCCCGGCCGCCACCCCCGCCCCGGCGACGACTCCGGTGACGACTCCGGTGACGGCCGCGGCGGCGGTGACGCCGGTGACGGCGGCGCCCTGCCTCCCGACCCGGACCCGGACGACATGCCCCCGCCGCGCCGCAGGCGCCGGCCCGCCGTGGTCGTCGCCGCCCTGTGCGCCGTCGTGCTGGCGGGTGTCGCCGCCTTCTCGTTCGGCGGGGACGAGACGCCCGCCGGGCCCGAGGACGACCGCATCGCGCCGTCCGCGACGGCCGGGGACAGCACGCCCCCCTCGCCGGCCCCCTCGTCCTCCTCGGCCGAACCGTCCCCCTCCGTCTCCGCCGAGCCCAGTCGGACCGCGACGGAATCCCCCGAGCAGCCGCAACCGGAACAGACCGCCCCGGGCGGCGGCGACACCGGACCGGCCCCCACGAAACCGCCGGCCCCGGACACGCCCGCGCCGGAGCCCACGCCCACCAGCCCGGACCCCGAGCCGGAACCGTCCGACGACTGCGTGCTCATCATCTGCCTCTGAGGGCCCGGCTCACCGCACACCGGGTAAGCGCCCGTTCAGAGCCGCGTCCGTTCAGAGCCGCGTCCGTTCAGAGCACCGGGTGGTCAGAGCAGGGCGCGGCCCAGGAGCAGGATCCCGGAGAGGGAGACGACGGCGAGGAGCGGCGTCCGCAGGCCGTCGGTCCCGAAGCGCCGGCGCGTGGGCCGGCCGAGCGCGAAACCGGCGAGCACGCACGGGAAGAGCAGCAGGCCCGACTGCACCTGCGGCACGGTGAGTTCTCCGGCGCCCGCGAGCACCACCAGCGACAGCACGGTGCCGATGAAGAAGTACGCGCCCAGCGTCGCGCGGACGCGGGAGGCGGGTTCGTGCTGGTAGAGGAGCGCCATCGGCGGCCCACCGATGGTCGTCGCGGTGCCGGTGACGCCGGAGAGCGTCCCGGCCGTGACGAGGGTGCCGGGGCGGATCCCCACCCGGACGTCGCCCCACAACGAGGCCGCGACCGCGAGCAGCACCATGACCCCGACGGCCGCGCCCAGCACCGTCGGCTCCAGCACGGCCACCACCCACGCGCCGCCGACGCTGCCCACCACCCGTGCGGGGAGGGCCCAGCCCAGACCCCGCCAGTCGACGTGCCGCCAGTCCGTGGTGACGGTGAGCATCGCCATCGACGCGTTGGCCACCAGCAGCCCGCCCGGCATCAGCGAGGGCTCCACCACGATCAGCACGGGCGCGGCGACCATGCCCTGCCCGAGGCCGACGCAGCTCTGCACGAGCGCGCCCACCAGGACGGCGAGACCGGCGACGACGAAGAACTGCGGATCGGGCACGTCGCCCGAGCCTACGCCTCCGCTCGCCGCGCCCCCGCGCCGGTGCGGGACGTGCCGTCTGCACGGCCTGTGCCGGGATGCCGTACCGTCACCCGGACCAGGCCGGGTGAAACGGCGTACGGAACGGTGCGGGCGCAGCCCCGCACCACTGCGGCGAGGAGGCGGCGACGTGAGCGGCGGCACGGTGATGGTCGGGCAGGGCGGCGGCGAGGACCCGTTCGGGACCCTGCGCCTGCGACGCGGCGTCCTCGACGCGTGGTCCGCGTCCCCCGCCCGCTTCCGCGAGGACGCCAACGCGGAGCAGGACCTCGCGCTCGGCGGCTACCGCGACCGCCTCGTCGTGGAGCTGGCGCAGAACGCCGCCGACGCGGCGGGGCGGGCCGGCGTGCCCGGCCGCATCCGCTTCACCCTCCGCGGCGACGTGCTGGTCGCCGCGAACACCGGCGCCGCGCTCGACGCGGCCGCCGTGGAATCGCTGTCCACGCTGCGCGCCTCCGCCAAACGTGAGGACCACGGCTCGCCGACCGGCGCCGGCGAGCCCGTGGGCCGCTTCGGCGTCGGCTTCGCCGCCGTGCTCGCCGTGACCGACGCCCCGGCCGTGCTGAGCAGGGCCGGCGGCGTGCGCTGGTCGCTGACCGAGGCGCGCGACCTCACGCTCGCCGGGGCCGGGGAGCGCACCGACGGCCTCGCCGACGAGGTACGGCGCCGCGACGGCCACGTGCCGCTGCTGCGCCTGCCCCTCCCGGCCGAGGGCGGCGCCCCCGAGGGCTACGACACCGCGGTCGTGCTGCCGCTGCGGGACGCCGCTGCCGCGGCACTCGCCGAACGGCTGCTCGCCGCCGTGGACGACGCGCTGCTGCTGGCGCTGCCCGGACTGGCCGAGGTCGTCGTCGACACCCCGGACGGCGTCCGCACACTGACCCGGCGCACCGACGGCCCGTACGTCGTGGTGGACGACGCGGCGGAGCCGGCGGCGCGCACCGAGGGGCCGACGCCGCCCGCCGTCAGCCACCACACCCGCTGGCGGGTGTCCACCGCGGGCGGACGCGTGGACCCGGACCTGTTCGCGGACCGGCCCGTGGAGGAACGGCTGCGCCCCTGGTGGACGGTGACGTGGGCGATCCCGGTGGACGACGCCGGCGCACCCGTGCGTCCGCGCACCGAACCCGTGCTGCACGCGCCCACGCCCACGGACGAACCGCTGGGCGTGCCCGCCCTGCTGGTCGCGTCCTTCCCGCTGGAGCCCACCCGGCGGCACGTCGCGCCCGGCCCGCTCGCGGACTTCCTGCTGACCCGTGCGGCCGAGACCTACACGGGTCTCCTGGAGAACTGGGGCCCGGTCGGCACCGGCCTCGTCGACCTGGTGCCCGGCCCGCTCGGCAAGGGCGAACTCGACGGCGAGCTGCGCCGGATGCTCCTGGAACGGCTGCCCGACGTGGCCTTCCTCCCCAGCGCGGCCGCCCTCGCGCACCGCTCCGGCCGGGGCCCGGCCGACGGCTCCGACGAGGCGCCGCGCCCGCTCCGCCCGCGCGAGGCCGAGTTGATCGAGGGCGCCGGTGCGGAGACCGTGCGCGTCCTCGCGGAGCTGTACCCCGCGCTGCTCCCGGCCGGGCTGGAGCGGCGCAGCGAACTGCGCGCCCTGGAGGTCGGCCGCGTGCCGCTCGGCGAGGCCGTCGACCGCCTCGCGGGTGTCGAACGCGATCCGGCCTGGTGGCGGCGCCTGTACGACGCGCTCGCCGGCGTCGATCCGGACCGGCTCAGCGGGCTGCCCGTGCCGCTCGCCGACGGCCGTACGGTCATCGGCCCACGGCAGGTGCTCATGCCCTCGGCGGACGGCACCGGCCCGGCCGGCGCCCCCGGCGATCCCGGGGAGCGGCACCGCGCGCTGGCCCGGCTGGGGCTGCGGGTCGCCCACCCCGATGCCGTGCACCCGCTGCTGGAGAAGCTCGGTGCCACCCCCGCCACGCCGCGCGCGGTGCTCACCACACCGCAGGTGCGGGAGGCCGTCGCCGGGTCGTTGGACGCGGGCGAGATCTGGGACGAGGACGCGGACACCCCGGACGCCGACGCACTCGCCGAAACCGTCCTGGCACTGGTGCGCGACGCGGGACTGGCCCCGGGCGACGAGCCGTGGCTGGGCGCCCTCGCCCTCCCCGACGAGGACGGCGAACTCGCGCCCGCAGGCGAACTCGTCCTGCCCGGCAGTGCGTTCGCCCGCGTCATCCGCGACGGCGAACTCCCCGCCTGCGACGCCGCGCTCGCCGAACGCTGGGGCGCACAGCCCCTCACCGCCGTCGGCGTGCTCGCCGACTTCGCCCTCGTCCGCGCCGGGGACGTCGTCCTGGACCCGGACGAGGTCGTCGAACCGGAGATCGCCCACGCCGGCGGCGAGTACGCCGCGCCCGACGACACCGGTCTCCTCGACGCGGTCGACGTGTGGTGCGAGGACGTGCTCGACCGTCTCCCCGAGACCCCCGTCCCGCCCGTCGCCGCCGAACTGGTCGCCGTCCGCGACCTGGACCTCGTCGACGACGACCACTGGCCGGAGGCCCTCGCCATGCTGGCCCGGCCGCCGCTGCGGGAGGCGCTGACCACGCCCGTCCGGGTGCTGCTGCCGGACGGCACCCGGGAGACCGTGCGGCCGTACACCGCGTGGTGGCTGCGCGGGCACCCGGTGCTGGACGGGCGCCGGCCCGCCGGGCTGCGCGCCGCCGGCGGCGACGGGCTCCTCGCCGGGCTCTACGAGGAGGCCGACGCCTCCGCGCTGGTCGCGCCGGACGGCGACGGCGCGCCCGACGAGCAGGTGCTGCGCGCCCTGGGCGTGCGCACCTCCGCCGTGGCCCTGCTGGACGAGCCGGGCGGCGCGGCGGAACTCCTCGCGCGGCTCGCCGACCCCGGACTGCCCGTCTCCGCCGAGCAGTTGCACGGCCTCTACGGCCTGCTCGCCGGCCTGGACCCGGACGAGGTCACGCTGCCCGAGGAGCTCCGCGCGGTCGTGGGCGGGACGGTGCGCGTGGTCGCGGCGGCGGAGGCGGTCGTGGTGGAGGCCCCCGACCTGGTGCCGCTGCTCGGCGACCGCCCGATGCTCCCCGTCCGCCCCGCGCGGGCGGCCGACCTGGCGTCGGTGCTGGACGTGCGGCGGCTGGGCGACGTGGTCCCCGGCACGGCCGGCGGCGACCCCGGCACCCGCCGCGACGTGCCGGAGGCCGTGCGGCACCTGCTGCCGACGGCGCCGACGGAGTACCTGGAGCACGACGAACTGCTGGTCGACGGCGTCGAGGTGGACTGGCGGCTGGCACCGGACGGCACCCTGCACGCCGCCACCCTGGAGGGCGTCGCCGCGGGGCTGGCGTGGGCCGCGGGCGCCTGGGCCCGCCGCTTCGACCTCGCGGCCCTCCTGGAGGACCCCTCCCGCGCCGGCGAACTGGCCCGCGCCCGCTGGTTCGAGTGACCGCCGCAGTCCGCGCGCGGCGCCGGAGTCAGCCCCGCATGGTCGGGGGGACGGCGGCCAGCAGGGCGTGGGCGAAGGCCGTGACGCCCGGATGGCCCTCGGCGCCGCGGCGGAAGGCGACCTCGGTGCAGCGGTAGGCGCCCAGTTCCGCCAGCACCGCCCCGTCCGGCAGCCCGTCCGCCACGCCGAGTTCGGGCACGAACGCCACGCCCATGCCCACCGCGACCAGCGCCAGCACCGCGCCGAAGTCGTCCACGTGGTGCACCGTGCGCGGCTCGAACCCCTCGGCCGCGCAGTGCTCCAGCGCCGCGTCGTGGCACAGCGTGCCGCGCGTGGCGGTGATCCACGGCGCCTCGCGCCAGCCGCGCACCGCGTGCCGGCCGCCGGGCGGCGGCTTCCACCGCGCGGGGGAGGCCAGGTACATCCGCTCCGTGCACAGCGGCACCGTGCTCAGCCCCGGTGGGGGCGGCGGCGGTTCCGCCTCGTAGTGCTGGAGGAGCGCCACGTCCAGCGCGCCGGACCGCAGGTCGTCCGCGACGTGTGCCGGGTCGACCTCGCTGACCAGCGGCTCCAGCCGGGGCAGGGTGTCGGCCAGGCGCGCCAGCGCCTCCGGCAGCAGCAGCCGGGCGGCGGAGGTGAAGGTGCCGATGCGCAGCGGACCGGACGGCTCGCGGCGGATGCCCGCCAGCTCCGAGGTGGCCTGTTCCAGCCGCTCCAGTACGGCGTCCGCGTGGACGACCAGCGCGTGGCCCGCCTCGGTCAGCGCGACGCGCCGCCCGGTACGCTCCAGCAGCGGCACGCCCGCCTCGCGTTCGAGCACGGAGAGCTGCTGCGAGACGGCCGACGGCGTGTACGCCATCGCCTCCGCGACCGCGGCGATCGTGCCCCGGTGGGAGAGTTCCCGCAGCAGGCGGAGCCGCCGTACGTCGAGCATCAGCTCAGCTTACGGTCCACCGCAGAAGTTCGAGATGGACGCCCCGGCAGTGGGCGGGGGAGGCTCGGTGGCATGGATGCCACCGCCGCCCTCGCCGCGCCCGCCGCCTCCGGGCCCGCCCTCTCGGGCCTCCACGTGCCGCTGGTCACCCCCTTCACCGCGCAGGGCGACCTGGCGGCCGACGCGCTGGAGGGGCTGGCGCACCAGGTGCTCGACGACGGCGCCGACGGGCTGGTGGCCCTGGGCACCACGGGCGAGCCGGGCGCGCTGGAGGACGAGGAGCGCCGGGCGGTGGTGGACGTCTGCGTGCAGGTGTGCCGGGAGCGCGGCGCGAGCCTCGTCGTCGGCGCCGGTTCCTCCTCGACCCGGGCGAGCGTCCGCGAGCTGGCCGCACTCGGCGGCCGGCCGGAGATCGCCGCCGCCCTGGTGACCGTGCCGTCGTTCGTACGGCCCTCCGAGGCGGGCGTGCTGGCGCACTTCGGCGCACTCGCCGCGCACAGTCCGGTCCCGCTGGTCGTCTACAACATCCCGTACCGCACCGGGCAGCGGATCGGCGCGGACACGCTCCGGGAACTTGCGGCGCTGCCGAACATCGCCGGGGTCAAGCACGCCGTCGGCGGCATCGACGCCGACACCGTGAACCTGCTCGCCGACCCGCCGCCCGCGTCCCACGGCTTCGCCGTGCTGGGCGGCGACGACGCGTACCTGCCGCCGCTGCTCGCACTCGGCGGACAGGGCGGCATCCTCGCCTCCGCGCACCTGTGCACCGCGCGGTGGGCGGAGCTGGTCGCGGCGTGGCGGGACGGCGACGTGGCGCGGGCGCGGGAACTCGGGCGCGGGGCGGTGCGGCTGGCGTCGGCGGTGTTCACGGAGCCGAACCCGACGGTGGTGAAGGGCGTGCTGCATGCGCAGGGCCGCATTCCCAGCCCGGACGTGCGGCTGCCGCTGCTGTCGGCGTCGGCCGCGGCGGTGGACGCCGCGCTGTACCGGGCCACCGAGTGGGCGGAGGCGTCGCCACCGGCGGCCCTGGCCGCCGTCTGACCGACCGCTTCCTGCCTGCCGCCCGCCTATTCGGCCGGGGCGCGCCGGCCGCTTCCCCCCGCCGGGTCCGGTGCCGACGGCGACGCGTCACCCGCGGACGGGCCGGCCGTACGCCCGGCGTCACGGGCGGCGGCCGCTTCGCGGCGCAGCGCCGCCTCGCGGAGGCGGACGTACAGCAGGCCGACGAGGCCGAGCCCGGCACCCGCGGCGCAGGTCCAGATCCACCACGTGTGGCCGTGGTCGGAGAACCAGCCGTAGAACGGGAGCTGGCCGACGAAGAGCAGGAACCAGACGAGCGTGCCGGTGACCACGGTGCCGACGACGGGCCCCTCGAGCGGCTCGGGGGCTTCGCGTTCGCCGTCCGTCCACTTGCTGATCAGACCCATGCGCTCCGGCTCCTCCGCTCGCCCGTCGCACCCAGCTTAGGGCGTGCGGCGCCGGGCACGGGTGCTGGCCCGGTCGGGCGTTCGGCCCGGCTCCGGCCGCGCGCCGCGGCCCCCGCCTGCGCGCGCTGCCCCGCCTGGTCTACGCGCGGAGATGGCGTCCGCGCGCATCATCTGTTCATACTGCAACCATCTGTGCCTGGCTGGTTTTCCTCGTCGGAAGCTCCAAGCCGGCACTTCGCACCGCCACCCTTCGCGCCCGTCGCGCGCCCGCACCACCGAGGTCACGCATGTCCCCCACGGCCGGCAAGACGCTCACCCATGCGCCACAGCCCGACGCTCCGGACGGGCCCTCCGGGCGCTCCGCCGCCCTCGACCGCTTCTTCCGGGTGTCCGAGCGCGGCTCCAGCTTCGGCCGGGAGGTGCGCGGCGGGCTCGCCACCTTCTTCGCGATGGCCTACATCGTCATCCTCAACCCCATCATCCTCGGGGCCGGAACGGACAAGTTCGGCCACTCGCTCGACAACGCGGAACTGGTGACGGCCACCGCGCTGATGGCCGGGCTGACCACGCTGCTGATGGGCCTGATCGGCAACGTGCCCATCGCGCTCGCCGCCGGGCTCGGCATCAACGCCGTCGTCTCGCTCCAGCTCGCGCCGAAGATGAGCTGGCCGGACGCCATGGGCATGGTGGTCCTCGCCGGTCTGGTGCTGATGGTCCTCGTGGCCTCCGGTCTGCGGCAGCGCGTCATGGACGCCATCCCGAACGGGCTGCGCCGGTCGATCGCCATCGGCATCGGCCTCTTCATCACCCTGATCGGCCTGGTCGACTCCGGCTTCGTCACCCGCAATCCCGACTCCGCCCACACCACCGTCCCGCTCGGCCTCGGCGAGGGCGGCCGGCTGGAGGGCTGGCCGGTGCTGGTCTTCGTGCTGGGCCTCGCGCTGATGTGCGTGCTGGTGGTCCGGAAGGTGCGCGGCGCCATCCTCATCGGTATCGCGGTGGCGACGGTGGTCGCCGTCGTGATCAACGCGCTGGCCGTGATCCCCGACGCCGCGTGGGGGCTGGCGGTGCCGAACGTCCCGGACGACGTGATCGGCTCGCCCGACTTCGGCCTGATCGGCGACATCAGCCTGTTCGGCGGGTTCGAGGAGGTCGGCGTCCTCACCGGATCCCTCTTCGTCTTCACCGTGCTGCTGTCCGGCTTCTTCGACGCGATGGGCACGGTGATCGGCGTCGGCGAGGAGTCCGGGCTGACCGACCGGAACGGTCAGCTGCCCGGCATGGGCCGCATCCTCATGGTGGACGGCGCCGCCGTGGCGGGCGGCGGCTTCGGCTCCTGCTCGGCGAACACCTGCTTCGTCGAGTCCACCGCAGGCGTCGGCGAGGGCGCGCGCACCGGCCTCGCCAATCTGGTCACCGGCGGCCTCTTCCTGCTCACGCTGGTCCTGACGCCGCTGGCCACCGTGGTGCCGTCGCAGGCGGCGACGCCCGCGCTGGTCGTCGTCGGCTTCCTGATCATGGCCTCGAACGTGCGGGAGATCGACTGGGCGGACCCCACCGTCGGCATCCCGGCGTTCCTCACCCTGGTCTCGATGCCGTTCACCTACAGCATCACCAACGGCATCGGCATCGGCGTGCTCGCCTTCATCCTGCTGCGCGCCGCCACCGGACGCCTCCGCTCGGTGCCCTGGCTGCTGACCGTCGTCGGCCTGTGCTTCCTGGTGTACTTCCTGCTGGGCCCGATCGAGCAGCTGCTCGGCGTCTGAGCGGGCGGCGCTCCCCGCGTCAGGTGCGGCCGTAGAAACGTTCCGTCTCCTCGACGGCCGCCTGGAAGCGCTGATCGAAGTCCTCGCGGACCAGCGTGCGTATCACGTAGTCCTGCACGCTCATGCCCCGCCGGGCGGCGTGATCGTGAAGCCGTGCGCACAGCTCGCTGTCCATGCGCAGACTGAGCACCGTGGAATTCATGCCTCCCACGGTCCGCGACCCGGCCCGCGGCGCGTGCCGTTTTCCCGCGCGAGCTCACCCGTACGTGTGACCAGGCCCTCGTCAAACCCACTCGAAAGAAGGTGGTCGTTAGCGCGGGTAATGAGTTATGCTAATGACATGCCGGAACCGTCCTCTGGTGGCACGCTCGCAGCGGTGCCCGACACCGACCTCACCGCGGAGAACGCCGCGGCGGTCAACGCGCTCCGCTCCGCCGTGATGCGCCTCTCCCGGCGCCTGCGGCACCAGCGGGTCGACGAGTCGCTGAGCCCGACCGAGATGTCGGTGCTCGGCACCCTCGCCCGCTGCGGCTCGGCCACGCCCAGCGAGCTGGCGCGCAAGGAGCACGTCCAGCCGCCGTCGATGACCCGCATCGTCGGGATGCTCGAAGGCAAGGGGCTCGTCCGCCTGGAACCGCACCCGGAGGACCGCCGCCAGAAGGTGGTCACCCAGACGGAGCAGGCCGAGTCGATGCTCGCGGCGAGCCGCACCAAGCGGAACGCCTGGCTGGCGGAGCTGGCCGGCGGGCTCGACGAGGACGAATGGGCGAAGCTGCGCGAGGCCGCGCCCGTCCTGGAGAAACTCGCGCACCTGTAACGACGACCGCACCTTTTACAGAGGACGACGCTCCGAGGACGACGACCGCACCTCTGCCGGAGGAGAACACCACGAGGAGGCCACCCTTGAGTTCGGGCCACGGAGCAGACTCCGCACCCGCGCCGCACGACACGACCGCCGACACGCCCGCCGGCACCACCCGGCCCGCCCCCGCACCCACGGACGCCACCGGCGAAGCGCCGTCGAAGACCTCGATGTTCAGCTCCCTCCGGGTGCGGAACTACCGCCTCTTCTTCCTCGGCCAGGCCGTCTCCAACACCGGCACCTGGATGCAGCGGATCGCCCAGGACTGGCTCGTGCTCAGCCTCACCGGCTCCGCCACCGCCGTCGGCATCACCACCGCCCTCCAGTTCCTGCCGATGCTGCTCTTCGGCCTCTACGGCGGCGTCATCGCCGACCGCTGCAACAAGCGACGGCTGCTGCTGCTCACCCAGTCCACGATGGGCGTCACCGGCCTGGTGCTCGCCGCGCTCACGCTCAGCGGACACGTGCACGTCCTGCACGTCTACGCCCTCGCCTTCGCCCTCGGCCTCGCCACCGTCGTCGACAACCCGACCCGGCAGACCTACGTCTCCGAGATGGTGGGCCCGCGCATGTTGCGCAACGCCGTCTCGCTGAACTCCGCGAACTTCCAGAGCGCCCGGCTGGTCGGCCCCGCCGTCGCCGGCGTGATGATCACCGCCGTGGGCAGCGGCTGGGCGTTCCTCGCCAACGGGCTGTCCTTCCTCGCGCCCATCGCGGGCCTGCTGATGATCCGGACGGGCGAGCTGCACGCCACCGAACGCGCCCCGCGCAGCAAGGGCCAGCTGCGCGAGGGTCTCGCCTACGTCCGCGGCCGCCCCGACCTGCTGTGGCCGATCGTGCTGGTCGGCTTCATCGGCACCTTCGGCTTCAACTTCCCCATCTGGCTGACCGCGTTCACCGACCGCGTCTTCGAGGAGGGCGCCGGGACGTACGGCCTGCTCAACACGCTGATCGCGATCGGCTCGCTGGCGGGCGCGCTGCTCGCGGCCCGGCGGGCGGTCAGCCGCATGCGGCTGATGCTGGGCGCCGCGCTGCTCTTCGGCGTGCTGGAGATGACCGCGGCCCTCATCCCGTCCTTCTGGCTGTTCGCCGCGGTCATGCTGCCCATCGGCGTGATGGGCATGACGTTCAACGTCACCGCCAACTCCAGCGTGCAGCTCGCCTCCGACCCGACGATGCGCGGCCGGGTGATGAGCCTGTACATGATGGTCTTCGTCGGCGGCACCCCGATCGGCGGGCCCGTCATGGGCTGGATCACCGACACCTACGGCGCGCGGGCCGGCTTCCTGGCCGGCGGCCTGGTCTCGGCGCTCGTCGCGGTGGGCGTGGCCCTGGCGCTGGCGCGCGCCAGCGGCCTGCGGCTGGCCTTCCGGCCGGGGAACGGCCGTCGCGTGCTGACGTTCGTGCCGCGCGACGCGAAGACCGAAGAGACCGAAGAGACCGAAGAGGCCGAAGAAGAGGCCGGAGCGAAGAGCCGTCCGGCCGCACCTGTCGCCTCGGCGGTCGGATGACGGGCCCCGCGACTCGGTGCCGTCCGCCGTGCAGGGCCCGGGCGCGGGACTCAGTCGATGCCGCGCCAGATGTGCGGCTCGTCCGCGCCGTCGTCCGGGTCTCCGGCGAGGAGTAGCGCCGGACGGCCGTCACCCTGGGAGGGCGCCGTCCGCCGCTCCGGGGCCGGGAGCGGCCCCGGAGCGGTGAGCGGCTCGCGTGCCGTCGGGGGACGAAGTGGCGTCGGGGTCTCGGGGCCGTGGAGCGCCGCGGGGCCACCGGGCGCCTGCGGGCGGCCGGGGAGTGCGGCGGGGCTGTCCGCCGGTACGGTGCGCGCCGGCGCCACCAGCACGGCGGTCCGGCCGCGTTCCGTTCGACGGTTCGGTTCCCTCTGCTCGATCATTCTGCTGCCTCCCTCTGCGGCGCTCGTCGCCGCCGCACCCTGTGCCGGGCCGTGCTCGCGGGGTGCCGCCGCGCCGCAGGCGCAGGGGGAGGGCGGCACGCCCCGAGGTCCGTCGGCGGGGCCCGGGCCGACGGCCCGGGCCCCGCCGACGCGTCACGCCTGCTGCTTCTCGCGCCCGCGGAAGGCGAACAGGCCGATCACCATGTTGGCGGCGACCCAGAGCAGCAGGACCAGGAAGCCCTGCTGCAGCGCTTCGTTGAACGCCTCCGCCGTGGGCACCCCGCGGGCGGTGAGCTCCGCCAGTTCGGAACCCACGACGGTGGCGGTGACCGCGAGGGCCAGCGCTCCGCCGATCTCCGTGGAGGCGTTGAGGACGGCGGAGGTGGTCCCCGCGTCCTCCTCCGAGGCGTCCTGCGTGCCGACGACCGGGGCGGTCATCATGCAGAGCACCAGGCCGACGCCGAGCAGCGCCGTCACGGGGAAGAGCAGCGACCAGTAGCTCCCCTCCGTGCCGGAGCGAAGCATCAGCGTGACCTCGGCGCCGACCAGCAGGGTGCCCAGGACGTAGGGGACGCGCGGGCCGAAGCGTTCGATGAGCGTCGGCACGGCTCCGGAGACCAGGAGCATCGCCACGCAGGTGGGGATGTAGGCGAGGCCGACCTCCAGCGGGGTGTAGCCGCGCACCAGCTGCATGTACTGCGGCAGCATGAAGAAGGCCGGGAGCGCGAGACCGGAGGAGATGAGCTGGGCGGCCGTGCCGGAGACCACCGACCGCCGGCGCAGCAGGCGGAGCGGCAGGAGAGGGCCGGCGGCGGTGCGTTCGACCCGGGCGAAGACCGTGAGGAGCACCGCGGCGGAGGCGAAGGCCATGAGCGCGGTGGGGTCGCCCCACCCGTCGTGGCCGGCGGTCACGATGCCGAAGACGAGGGCCAGCAGGCCGACGGTGCCGGTGATGGCGCCGGCCACGTCGGCGGGCGGGCGCGGACCGGTGGGGGCCAGGCGCGGAATCCAGGCGAACGCGGCGGCCACCAGGAGCACGCCGATCGGCACGTTGATGTAGAAGGCCCAGCGCCAGTCGATGTTGGTGATGGCGCCGCCCAGGATGGTGCCGAGGCTCGCGCCGAGACCCATCACCATGCCCCAGACGCCGAGGGCCTTGGCACGGGCCTTGGGCTCCGGGTTCGTGGTGACCAGGATGGAGAGCGCGGCCGGGGACATCGCGGCCGCTCCCACGCCCTGGAGCGCGCGGCCGATCAGCAGGGGTGTGACGCTGTCCGCGGTCGCGGCGAAGAGCGAGCCCGCCGTGAACAGCGCGATGCCGACGACGAGGACGATGCGGCGGGAGAAGACGTCGGTGAGGCGTCCGCCGAGCAGCATCAGGCCGCCGAACAGCAGCACGTAGATGTTCATGACCCACTGCAGGCCGGACGTCGTCAGGCCGAGGTCGCTGCGGAGCTGCGGCATCATCACGTTGGCGATGGTGGCGTCGAGCACGCAGATGAGCTGGGCGGAGGAGACGAGGAACAGGATCAGTCCGCGGCGCTTCACCCCACCCGCGGGTGCCTCGGCGCCGACCGGCGCGGGGGGCACGGTGCCGGTCAGGGGCGCTCCGGTGTCCGCGGGTTCCGGCCCGGCCGGCTTGGTGATGTCGATACTCATGGGGAAGGGCTCTCCTTCTCTCTGCCTGTGAGGGGCGTGTTCGTACCGGGTGGGGCCGGGGTGGCCCCGCGGCCTACGCGGCGGTGATCCGCGCGTAGATGGAGTCGAGGTTGCGGTCGGCGAGCAGGCGGCCCACGGGGACGCTGTGGCCGGTCTCCCGTTCGACCGCGGCGACCAGCCGCAGCATGTGCAGGGAGTTCCAGCTGACGATCTGGTCGAAGTCGGTGCCGGTCTCGTCGTCGGCGACGGGCAGGTCGAGTTCGTCGCGGACCAGGTGCAGGAACTCGTCTCGGGTCATGCGGGGAGTCCTTCCAGTGGGGAGTCGAGACGGACGTGGGCGGGGACGGCGGGCAGCTCCCGCAGGTCGTGCCGGAAGTGCAGTTCGTCGCCCGCCGTGCGGGCGGGCAGGAAGCCGGTGGAGGGCCAGAAGTCGCGGACCCTGCCGTTCCTGACGGTCGGTCGGTAGCTCGCGTGCACGGCGGGCAGGCCGAGGGCACGTGCGTGGGCGAGCACGGCGGCCGCCGCCGTCTGCTCGATGCCGCGGCCGAAGACCCGGCAGGAGAGGAGCATGTCGAGAACGTGCAGTCCGTCCTCGTCGCGACGGGTCAGCAGCGCGCCGACGAGGCCCGACTCGCCGAAACGGTCGCCCGAGCGGACGGTCAGCACCAGGTGTTCGTCGTCGTCCGCCATGGCAGCCACCTCGGTGGCTGATCGGCGTCGGGCGGTGAGGTTGAACTGATTGGTCCGCAGGCTGAGTTGGGCGATGCGCAGAGCGTCGCGTGCGGTCGCCGGCTCCAGGCGCACCCACACGCCGAGCCCTTCCAGGTACGCGTTCTCGTCGACGGTGTGCGTCTGGAACGCCGCCCGTTCCGCCTCCGCGCGGTACAGCTCGCCGCGGGCCCGGTCCTCGGCGGTGAGGCTGGGGGTGTCGAACCAGCCGTCGGCCAGGAGCCTCTCGGCATGCAGGGCCGGCTCGTCGTCCAGCCGGACCACGGCGACCTCGGGCAGTCCGTCGGCGACGGCACCGCACTCGGAGGGGGAGTCGTCGGCGAAGACGAAGCCGTCGGTGCCCAGCCCGAGCCCGGCCGCCATCTCCCGGAGGTTCGCCTCCTTGGGCAGCCAGTTGGCGTGGATGCGGGTGAAGTCGCGCTCCCGCAGCAGCATGTCGGGGTGCTCGCGCAGCACCTCGATCAGCGGGTCGTGGTCGTTCTTGCTGCTCACCGCGAGGAGGACGCCCTGTGAGCCGAGTTGCCGCAGCAGGCGCTGGAAGCCGGCGAACGCCTCGCCGCGGAAGGTGGTGGCCATGGTGACGCCGTCCGGGCCGTCGTCGCCGAGTACGCCGTCCCACAGCGTGTTGTCCGCGTCGACGACCAGCACCTTCTTCGTCCGGCCGCGCCGCATGCGGGCGAGATGGGCGACCTCCCGGGCGTAGCGGGCGAGCACGTCGTCGCCCAGGTGCTGCCGCGCATAGGCGGACATGCGCGGGTCGTTGAGCGGGCCGCCCTCGGCGACCAGCGGCTCCAGGTCGACGACGTGCGTTCCCGGTTCGTCCAGGGCCAGTCGCAGCAGTCCGGCGTTGAACTCGCGCCAGACGATGCCCGCCTCGGCGCGGGACCGCAGGTCGACCAGCGCGTGCGTGACGGCGCGCGGCAACGGCACCGTGTTGAGTACCAGCGCGGCCTGCGACCGGCGGGTGAACTCGGAGACGTGACGACGCAGTTCGGTCAGCTTGTGCGCGGTCGCGGCGGCCAGGTCCGCGACCTGCCAGGGGCTCGGCAGCTCGTCCAGCACGGTGTGCGGGTCGAGGAGGCACAGGGCCAGATCGACGTCCGGTGCGTGCAGGTGACCGGACGGGTCGCGCAGGTCCCGGAGGTAGGAGTCGAACTCTCCGGGGCGGACCTCCACCAGCATGTGGTGGCGCGCGAACTCCGCGAACAGCGGCGCCGTCACGCCTTCCACGGTGGAGTGACCGGTGAGCGCCACGACCGCCGTCGTCGTCCCGGGGGCGGCGGCGAGTACCGCGTCGCGGTCGAGCTGTGCGAGGAGCCGGCCGGCGCGTCGGAGGGCGGATGCGTCGCCGGCGGCGGCGAGCCGCGCCACCAGGGGCGCCACGTCCTGGTAGCGCTCGGCGAGGAGCCCGTCGGCGCGCAGCCGCCGCAGGACGTCGAGTGGCGCCTCACCGGGGCCGGTCACCGTCCCCGGACGGGCAGTCCGCCCCGGTCCCGTCGCCTCTGCCCGGCCGGCCCGTTCCCGTCCGGCGTCCGATTCCCGTACGGACGTCGCCGCGACGGGCGGCTGCCCGGATTCCGTCGTGCGGTGCTGCTGGTGCCGTGCCGCAGCTCCGGAAGCTGTACGCAAGGAGCCTCCCTCCGTCGTGTGGTCCCTGAGGCGACGCGTCGCGGGGTGCCGGTGGCGCCGCCGTCGGCCGGTGTTCTGCGGGACAGAGCGTGCCGTCGGCCGCTTGAGCGCCGCTCGCGCCGATCTCCAGCCCGGGGGTGTGTTTCTCACGGTCGGGGGCGGTGGTGATTCACGCACGGTCGATGATCCGCACACTGTCGGTGAGAGCGTTCCGAGGTGATCCTGATATCCGTCAGAACCACTCGCACGTCGCGGGACGGCCGAGTGCGGGCGACGGCCGTGCGCCGTCGTCCGCGCACCGGGTCACGCGGTCCGACACGAATGGGGGAATCGACCATGGACGTAGGCGTCCTGGGATCCTTCGAGGCGTCCGAGAACGGCGTCTCCCTGCTGCCGACCGCCGGGAAGCCCCGGCAGCTCCTGGCGCTGATGGCCCTGCACGCCGGGCAGGTGGTGCAGGTGCCCACGCTCATGGACGAGTTGTGGGGCATGGATCCGCCGCGCAGTGCGCAGACGACGTTGCAGACCTACATCCTGCAGCTCCGCAGACGCATCGCGGGCGTGCTGCCCGCAGGCGGTCCGCGGACCCCCAAGGACGTGCTGGCCACCCGCTACGGCGGCTACCTGCTGGACATCTCGCCGGAGGACGTGGATGTGCACACCTACGAGAGGCAGGCCGCGGCCGGCCGCCGGGCGCTGCACCTCGGCGACCTGGAGACCGCCTCCCGGCTGCTGAGGTCGGCACTGGGGACGTGGCGGGGCAGGCCGCTGGCCGACGTGCAGGCCGGCATGCGGCTCAGCGTGGAGGTGACGCGGCTGGAGGAGAGCCGGCTGTGCACGGTGGAGACCCGCGTGGAGGCCGACCTCGCGCTTGGCCGGCACCACGCCCTGCTGAGCGAGCTCGCCGTGCTGACCGCCCGGCACCCCCTGCACGAGAACCTCTGCGGCCAGCACATGGTGGCGCTGTACCGGTCGGGGCAGCAGTGGCGTGCGCTGGAGGCGTTCGCCCGGCTGCGCGGCACCCTCGTCGAGGAACTGGGTGTCGAGCCCTCGCAGCGGCTGCAGGCGCTGCAACGCGCGGTGCTGTGCTCCGACCCCGAACTCGACCGTTTCGCCGTCCGGGCCGAACTCGCGGTCTGAGCAACCGCGTTCGCCCGCCCCGCCTCAGCATGTGCCACCCCGCCCTTCACCCCTGACGGGCACGCGGTGCGAGCCGCGTGCCCGTCCCTTTCCGAGGAGTCGATCGATGTTCGCCGCCCTGAAGTCCGTCAACATGCTGCTGATGTTCCTGCTCGAGCTCGCGGTCTACTTCTCCGCCGGCTACTGGGGCTTCACCGTCAGCGACAAGTGGCTGGTGAAGGTCCTGCTGGTGGTGGCCGCCCCGGCCGCGCTGATCACCGTGTGGGCGCTGTTCGGGTCGCCCAAGGCTCCGTATCCGGCGGAGGGCGGGATGCGGGTCGTGCTGGAGGTGCTGTGGTTCGGCGCCGGCATCGCCGCGCTGGCCGCCGCCGGGAAACCGAGCTGGGCGGCGGCCTTCGCCGGGCTCTTCGTGCTCAACGCCACCCTGCGGGTGGTGTGGCACCAGTGAACGTCACCACTGCGGGGTCTCCAGGAACTCCAGCACCGCGACCGTCCACATGAACCCCACCCCCACGCCCATGGTGACCAGCAGGTCGCCCGACTGCGGGGACCTGGCCTCCACCACGTGGTCGATGCCGATGATCTGGTCGCCCGCTCCCATGTGGCCGTAGTCGCGTCCCCAGTCGTAGGTGGTGGTGGCGGGGTCGACACCGAGCTGCTCGTGGAAGGAGAACCGCACGATGCTCTCGGCGATGTTGGCGTGCACGAAGAAGCGCGCGTCGGACAACGACGCGTCCGCGTCGTCGAGGGCGGTCTGCAGCACCTCGGAGGCGTTCTTCGTCAACTGCCGGATGACCCGGTCGTACCCGCCTTCGTCCCGGAGCAGGTAGGCCTCCTTGCGCGCACCCAGGTCCACGGGCGAGCCGTCGGCGAACGGGGCGTCCGTCCAGCCCGTGGCGCCCCGGTAGACCGGCTCCAGGGAGGAGTCGGACAGGCTCGCGGTCGAGCGCAGCCGGGCGAAGCCTCCGCGGCTGGACAGCACCAGGGCGCCCGCGCCGTCGCCGTACGCCTGCTGGCTGTCGGAGCCCCATCGGTCGAAGTAGGGCATGCGGAAGGCGTCCCCGGTGGTGACCAGGGCGGCGCCCGGCCGGCCGCGGCCGGCCAGGTGGGCGGCGGCGAGTTCCACCCCGGTGAGTCCGCCGTTGGAGCCCTGCCGGATCTCCACCGCCATGCCGGTGCCGCCGACGGTCTCCTGCTGGACGTAGTGGGCCGGTGTCCAGAAGTCCTGTCCCTGGTGGCCCATGCACGCGTGCAGCACGAGGCCGTAGTCGCCGTCGGGCAGTCCGGCGCGTGCGACGGCCTGCCTCCCGGCCGCCGCGGCCATCACCGGACCGGTCTCGTCCGGCCCGGCGACCCGGACGGCGCGGATGCCGTTCGCCCGGGCCTCCTCCGCGTCACATCTGCCCTCCGCCACGGCCTGCTCCACCGTGTGCTCCTGCTGCGGAAGGTGGGCGCCGAGGCCGGCGACGTAGATGTCGTTCCAGCGCATGATCGTTTCCTCTCCGGACGCTACGCCGACTGCGACGTGGCCGCTTCCCGGCAGGCGGTCACCTGCCGGGTCAGGTCATGGGCGAGGGCCTCGAACCCCGGGCCCAGAAAGTAGAAGTGGCCGCCGGGATGAAAGCGCTGCGCGAACCGCGAGCGGGTCTCCCTGCTCCACAGGTGGGTCTCCGCCGCCGGGGCCCACGGATCGCGGTTGCCGCCGATGAACGTCAGCGGCGACAGCAGCGGCGTACGGTCGGCGGCCGGGCGGTAGCTGTGCACCGCGCGGAGGTCGGTCCGCACGGTCCGCAGGAAGTGCTCCAGGAAACGGGGGGCTTCGGCCACGCCGTCCGGCATGCCGCCGAGCTCGACCATCGCCTCCAGCAGCCGCGCGTCGTCCAGGGTGTGCAGCGGGGCACGTCCGGGGAGCCGGCCGTCCGGAGCGATCCGCCCGGACACCCCGGTCCAGACGGGGAAGCGCCCGAGGCTCTCCAGCGCCCGGGCGGACTCCGCCGCGACGATGGCGCCCATGCTGTGGCCGAACAGCGCACACGGCACGTCCTCGGTCCAGGGCAGCACGTCGGACACCGCGCACGCCACCACGTCGCGCATGTCGTCGTGCTGCTTCTCGGCGATCCTGCGGCCCCTGCCCGGCAGGTCGTGGAGCAGGACGTCCCAGTCCGCGGGCAGGTGGCGCAGAAGCGGGTAGTAGACGGCGGCGGAACCACCGGCGTGGTGGAAACCGATGAGGCGCAGGGACGGGGAGTCCTGCGGCCGCGGCCGCAGGAAGGCGGCGGGCCGGGAGGCCGCGGGCCGGGAGGCGGCGGGCCGGGGGAGGGGGGCCGTCACCGCTGCCACCCCAGCGCGGTGGTGACCTGCTGCTCCAGGTGCCGTACGAGTTCGCCGACGGGCATCTCCACCGGGCAGTCGAGGGTGGGCAGGTCGGTACCCAGCCGCTGTTCCACGCTCCTGGTGATCAGCATCGCGGTGAAGGAGTCGCCGCCCACTTCGGCGAACGACACCTCCGGCGAAAGGGCACAGTCGGCCTTCAGCGCGGTGGCCAGTTCCTCGGTCAGGAAGGGGACCATCTCCTCGGGGGTCAGCCCAGGCGCGGTGGCAGGCTGCGCCGCGTGCGTCTCGGGTGCTCCCTGCAGTGGCGCGGGCTCCTCGTCCAGCCAGAAGCGCTTGTGCTGGAAGGGGTAGGTGGGTGCCTCGGTGAAGGCCGCGCCGGCGGCCGCGAGAGCGTCCAGCCGCAGCTCCGCTCCACCCGCGTAGAGCGCCGCCAGTGCGGCCGTCAGCAGGTGCGGTGTCCGGGACGGGTCGGCGCCGACGAGCGGCAGCGAACGCCCCGACGACTCCAGCCGGGCGTGAGCCGTGCCGGGCCGCGGGCCTCCGTCCGGTTCCTCGTCCCGACCGGCGCCCCCCGCAGTCGCCGAGGTGTCGCCGACCGGCGTGGTGGTGACGCCCAGCCGGGCGAGGAGCCCACGCAGCCGGCCGGCCGCGTCGCCGGGACGCTCGACGACCGGCCGCAGTCGCGGAAAGTGCTCGGCCACCGCGTTCAGGGCCGCCTCCACCGCGACCTCGTCGCCGTCCACCGCCAGTCCGATGCGGCCGACGGGTACGGCCCCGGCGGACGGGTCTCCCCCTCCATCGCCCTCGGCCAGGGCGGCGTCGAGGGCGGCGGCGGTGTCGCCCGTGACCGCCACCCGGTGGGCGAAGTGCACGCGGCCGGCCCGCATGGTGTGGCACAGGGCGGCGGTTCCGGCCGCGTCCCGTCCGGCCAGGTCGATCCGCGTCCGCTGCACCAGGGCGGCCAGCGCCTCGGGGGACCTGGCGGAGAGGGTCAGCAGCTCCGGGTGACCCTGCGGGGCGGTCACCGGATCGGCCGGGGAGGGCGCGTGGGCGGCGAGCACGACGTGCGCGTTGGTGCCGGAGAGGCCGAAGGCGCTGACGCCGGCGACGCGTTCGGCGCCGTCGCCCGGCCAGGGCCGCACGGTGCACGGCACGTCCAGCCCGATGCGGTCCCAGGGGATGAGCGGATTGAGCGGGTCGTTCTTCTCGGCACCCGCGGGTATACGCCCGTCACGCAGCAGCAGCACCGTCTTCAGGACGCCCGCGATGCCGGCCGCGGCCTCCAGGTGGCCCATCCGGGACTTCAGGCTGCCGAGCGCCACGGGGGCCGCTCGCCGCCCCGCACCGTTGCCCACGACGGCGTCCAGCGCGCCGACCTCCACGGGGTCTCCGAGGGCCGTTCCGGTGCCGTGGGCCTCCACGTAGCCGACGGTGGACGGGTCGGTACGCGCGTCGGCCAGAGCCGACCTCACCACCTCCTGCTGGGCCGGGCCGCTGGGCACGGTGAAGCCGGAGGAGGCGCCGTCGTGGTTGACGGCGGTGCCGCGCAGCACGGCGAGGACGGGCCGCTGTTGCGCGACGGCGTCGCTCAGCCGCATCAGCGCCACCATGCCCACACCCTCCCCGCGGCCGTAGCCGTCGGCGTCGGCGAGGAACGTGCGGGACCGGCCGGAGGGGGACAGCGCCTCGCTCTGGCACAGCGCCACCATGAGGTCCGCGCCCAGAATCAGGTTGGCGCCACCGGCCAGGGCGTAGTCGCACTCACCGCCGCGCAGCGCGCGCACCGCCTGATGGAGCGCCACCAGGGAGGACGAACAGGCGGTGTCCACGCTGGCGGCAGGACCGGACAACCCCAGCGCGTAACTGATCCGCCCGGCGGTGAAGCAGTGGCCGCTGCCCGTCGCGGAGTACGGATCCATGCGGGAGTAGTCGCCGCCCTGCGCCAGGCGCTGACCGTACTCGGCGGCCATCACACCGACGAAGACGCCGACGGGGAGGCGGTCCTGGCGGCGCGGTGCGATGCCGGCGCGCTCCAGGGCCTCCCAGGAGACTTCGAGCAGCATGCGCTGCTGCGGGTCCATCGACTCGGCCTCCCGGTGGGAGATGCCGAAGAAGGAGGCGTCGAACGAGGCGATGTCGGAGAGGAAGGCGGCCCGGTCGGCGTACGAACGTCCCTCCGTGCCCGGTTCGGGGTGATAGACCGCCCGCAGCGCGGGCCTGTCCTCGGGGATGGGTGTGATCGCCCGGGCGTCGGGATCGTCGCTGTAGAGGAAATCCCGGAAGCCGTCGGGCGTGTCCACGCTGCCCGGCAGCCGCATGGCCATGCCGACCACGGCGACGGGTTCGTGCCGGCGTTCCTCCAGCTCGGCCACCCGCGCCTTGAGCCGCCGGGACAGGGCGAGCTGGTCGGTTATCACCCGACGGAGCTCTTCGGTGTTCGTCGCCATCTCAACGCTCCTGGGAGAGGTCGTCCTGGACGGCCTGGAGCAGTTCGTCGAGGGAGAGATCCTCGAACGACGGCTCGGCCTGGGGGGTGTGAGGGGTGACCCGATGCGGGGTGGTGGCCTGCGGAACCGGTGCGGCGGGGACGCCGGCGGGCTCCGCGGTCGCACCGACGTAGCCCTGGAGGAAGCCGCTCATCGCCAGCACGCTGGGGTGGTCGATGGCGACCGTGGCCGGCAGATCGGTGCCCACGGCGTGCGCGAGGGAGGCCCGCAGATCGATCGCCATGATCGAGTCGAGCCCGAGCACCGCGAAGCCCTCGCCGTCGTTGGACCCGTCCGGCGGGAGGGGGTCGGCGGAGCCGAGCATCCGGGCGACCTCGTCCCGCACGGCCTCCCGCAGCGCGGGCTCGAGGTCCTCGGCGTCCCGGGTCCGGAGTCGTTCGGCCAGCCAGCCCGCCTTCGCGGCCGTGTCCGCGACCGGGACGTTTCCGGACGTCTGCCCGGGTGCCGGCCCGGCGAGGGCGGAGACCAGGGCGGCCCGCGGGTGACCCGCGGCCTGCCGGGCGTACCGGGCGGCGTCCAGCGCCACCACGGCCAGACGCGGCCGGACCCCGGCGGCTGCGAGGGCGAGCGGTGCTGCCGCGTCCGCGTCGCACAGCGCCCGGACGCCGAGCCGTTCCGCAGCACGCTCCACGGCGGCCGAGGCGGCCATACCGCCCTTGACCTCCGGCACCCAGGGGCCCCAGTTGACGCTGGTCGCCGGCACGCCGCGGGCGCGCAGCCGCTGGGCGAGGCCGTCGAGGTAGCCGTTGGCCGCCGCGTAGTTGGTCTGGCCGGCCGAACCGAGCAGCGCCGACACGGAGGAGAAGAGGACCACGGACCGCGGCGTGTGCTCCGCCAGCGCCTCGACCAGGACGTCCGCGCCGCCGGACTTGGCGTGGAAGACCTTCTCGAACGACGCCTCGGTGAGACTTTCGAAGGCGGCGTCCGCGTTCGTGCCGGCGAGGTGGTACACGGTGTGCAGCGGACCGTCCGCGGTCGCGGCGGCCACCGCGGCGGCGCAGTCGTCCGGGTCGGTGACGTCGCCTTGGACGACGGTCACCCGCACCCCGGAGGAAGCCAGTTCGTCGAGGACGGCCTGTTCGGTCCCGCCCGGTGCGGACCTGCCCATCAAGGTGATCCGGTCCCCGCCGCGCGCGGCATGCGCGGTGGCGACCGCGAGGCCGAGCGCCCCGAGGCCACCGGTGACCAGGGCCGAGCCCGCGGGGGGCGCGTCCGGGCCGTCCGGTTGTGCCCCGGCCGGGACGGGGACGAGCCGCTCGGTGCGCAGGCCGTCGACGGTCAGTGCCAGCCGGGTGTCGTCGGGCAGCCTTCCGAGGACGTCCGCCAGCTGCTCCGCGCCCGGTCCGTCGTCCAGCCGCAGGCGCACCAGGCGCCGGTCCGGGTGCTCCGCCTCCAGCGCGGTCAGGAGGCCGAAGAGCGCCTCCCGCAGCGGAGCGGACGTTGCCGAGCCGTCGACGGGCAGGACGTAGCGCACGCCGTGCGGCAGCGCGCGCAGCGCGTCGGCGGCCTGGAGCACGGCGTGCAGGGCGTCCCCGGCGTCGGGACCGGTGTCCGTGCCGGCGGGGGTGAGCCAGCGCGTGTCGACGACGAGTTCGGCCGTGTGCACCGCGGCGGTGACCCCGGAGTGCAGGGAGACGGTGTGGCCCGCCGCCGTCAGGGCTTCCTCCAGCGCCTTCCCGCCGGCGGCTTCCGGCTGTTCCAGGAGCGCGACGCGCAGGGCGGTGCGGTCCGCGCCGGCGGCGGTCGTCGCCGCGGGCAGCGGCTCCCAGGCGGTCTCGTACACCAGGTCGTCTCCGCGCAGGCTCGACTCCAGAACGGTGCGGGAGGCGTGCCGGATGCGGAACTCGTCGGCCCGGAAGATGCTGTGCGCGTCGGCCGTCGCGCTGTCCCACGCGTACAGGTGCAGGTCGGCGGTCTCCACGCGCAGCCGGCCGCGCGGCAGCGGCTCGGATCGCAACACCCGTACGTGCCCCCACAGTTCACGTCCTTCGACGGGGCGCGAGTGGAAGGAGAGCCGCGCGGCGGCGAACGGGATGGCGAGCGAGGCGGCCTCGGTCGCGTCGTCGTCGACGAGGAAGACGGCCATGCTCTGGAAGCACGAGTCGATGAGCCCCGGGTACAGCTCGTAGTCCGCGGGATCGTCCGGGAGCGGTGGCGCCGTGTAGCGCACCAGCGCCTCGTCACCGCGGATCCAGGCTTCTTCGATCCAGCGGAACGAAGGGCCGAGGGTGTATCCCAGCTCGTGGAAGTAGGAGTAGAACTCCTCCCGGCTCAGGCGGCGTTCGCTGCCGGCGACGAACTCCTGGTGGTCCACGACCGAGGGGCGGCGGACGGCGGCCGGGCCGGGCGTGGCCCAGCGGCCGCCGACGTGCTTCTGCCACACGCCGTTGCGCGCGTCCAGCAGGCTCTGCACGGACAGGTCGCGGGTGCCGTCCGCGGCCGGTTCGCCGACCACGATCTGCGTCTCGTACTCCTCGCCGTCCTTGATGACCAGGGCCCGGGGGCAGATCAGGTCGTCGACGACCACCGGGCCGCCGTCGCCGCCGAGTGCCGAGAGCACGGTGGCCAGGTGGGAGGCGGCAGGGGTGACCACGGTGCCGTAGAGCCGGTGGTCGCCCAGGTACGGCGGGAAGGAGGCGCTGCGGGTGAAGCCGAACGCCCGGCCCTTCAGCCCCGGCGAGCGCAGCTCCGCCCCCCAGTGCCGTCCGTGGTGCTGCCCGGAGGGGCGCCCGTCCGGGCCGTGCGTGTCGCCGCGGACGCCCCCTGCGGGGACGGTGCCGGTCCAGAACTCGGTGTCGGCGAAGGGGTAGCGGGGCGCGTCGCCGGGACCGGCACGACGTCCGGTGACGCGGCCCCAGTCGAGTTGCTGGCCCTGTCCGTACAGCGTTCCGGCGGCGGCGAGCAGCACTGCGCGGTCGGCTGCGCCGCGGCGCAGCGACGGCACGCCACCGCCGGCCGGTGCCAGTCCGGCGGCCCGCACCAGGTTGACCAGAGTGCGGTCCGGCCCGATCTCCAGCAGCACGTCGGCGCCGATCCGCCGCAGTTCGCGGGCACCGTCGAGGAACTGGACCGGCCGGCGGATGTGCCGGGCGAAGTAGGCGGCGTCGTAGGTGTCCGGTCCGGCCTCGGTGCCGGTGACGTTGGAGACCAGCGGCAGCCGGGGTGCGGCGAAGCGCAGACCGGTGAGCGTCTCCTCGAACTCGTCGAGCACCGGGTCCATCAGGCGGGAGTGGAAGGCGTGCGAGACGACGAGCGACCGGCAGCGTACGCCTTCCTTCCCGAGCTGTGCGGAGAAGGCCTCCAGCCGCTCGGAGTCCCCGGCGACGACGACGGACTGCGGCCCGTTGACAGCCGCCACGTCCAGGCCCGCCTCGGCGGCGCGTGCCGTGACGACGTCCGGGTCCAGGGGGACCGACAGCATGCCGCCCGGCGCGGTGGACTGCATCAGCCGCGCCCGGTGGGCCACCAGCGTCAGACCGTCCTCCCTGCTGAGGACGCCGGCGTGCACGGCGGCCGCGATCTCGCCGACGCTGTGGCCGGTCACGGCCGCGGCGCGCACACCCCACGACTCCCAGAGCGCGGCGAGCGACAGCTCCAGCGCGACCAGGGCGGGCTGTGTGAAGCGGGTCCGGCCGATGAGGGCGGGGTCGTCCCCGTAGAGGACGAGGTTCAGCAGCGAGTCGCCCAGGTGCGGTTCCAGGATGCGGTCACAGTCGTCGAAGACCTCGGCGAAGACCGGTTCGGTCTCGTACAGCCCCCGGCCCATGCCGAAGTACTGGGCGCCCTGGCCGGAGAAGAGGAACGCGATCCGTGGCGCGGAGCGCCGGACCTCGCCGGGGTCCTGCTCGCCCCGCAGCGCCGTCAGCAGGTCGTCCCGGTTGCGGCCGGACACGGCCCGGCGCACCGGGAAGTGCGCCCGGCCCGCGCCGGCGGTCGACACGAGGGCCGGCACCTGCTCCTCCGGGGCGGACTCCAGCGCCCGTTCCCAGGCGGCGGTCAGCCGCTGCAGGCCCGCCGCGTCCGGGGCGGACAGCGGCAGCAGCAGGGGCTCCGGCGGGGGCCCGTCTCCCCCGGCCGGCGCGGCGCCGCCGGCCGGCGGCGCCGTGGCGGACTCGTCGTCCCGGGCGGGCGCCTCGCCGACGACGAGGTGGGCGTTGGTGCCGGAGAAGCCGAAGCCGGAGACACCGGCGTAGCGCGGGGTCTCGCCGCGCCGCCAGGGGACGGCGGTGTCGACCACCCGCACGTTCATGTCGCGCCATGCCACGTGCGGGTTGGGCTCGGAGTAGTGCAGGTTCGCGGGCACCCGGCCGTGTCGCAGAGCCAGCACCGTCTTGAACACCGAAGCCATGCCGGAGGCCGACTCGCAGTGCCCGATGTTGCTCTTCACCGAGCCCAGCAGCAGCGGCTCCCCCGGACGGCGGCCCTGGCCGAACACGTCCCAGGCGGCCTGGACTTCGATGGGGTCGCCCAGCGAGGTGCCGGTGCCGTGCGTTTCGAGGTAGCCGACCTGGGCGGCGTCCACGCCGGCGTCCGCCAGCGCGGCCCGGATGACCTCGCGCTGGGCGGTCCCGTCGGGTGCCGTGAATCCGGAGGACGCGCCGTCCTGGTTGACGGCGCTGCCGTGGAGGACGGCGAGCACGCGGTCACCCTCCCGCTCGGCGTCGGAAAGGCGGCGCAGCACCAGGACCCCGCACCCTTCGGCGCGGACGAAGCCGTCGGCGGAGGCGTCGAAGGTCTTGCACCGTCCGTCGGCGGACAGCATGTGCGCCCGGCTCACGGCGACCGACGCGGACGGGGCGGATATCACGTTCACGCCGCCGGCCAGCGCCCGGTCGGACTCCCCGGTGCGCAGGGAGCGGATGGCGAGATGCAGCGCCACCAGCGACGAGGAGCACGCGGTGTCGACGGCCAGGGCCGGGCCTCGCGTTCCCAGGTGATAGGCGATACGGCCGGCCGCGGCGTTCAGTGCGGTGCCGGTGGCGAAGTAGGCGTCCAGTGGACGCAGTCCGCCCGCTTCGAGCACCCGGGCGTAGTCGGAGTTCGAGATGCCGACGAAGACACCGGTACGGTCGCCCGCCAGGGACCTGGGGTCGGTCGCGGCGTCCTCGAGCGCGTGCCAGGCGGCTTCCATCAGCAGCCGCTGCTGCGGGTCGAGACTCTCCGCCTCACGCGCGGGGATGTCGAAGAAGGCGGCGTCGAAGCGTCGAATGTCGCCGAGGAAGCCTCCCTGGTCGGTGCTGATGCTGCCGGGGCGGGCCCCGGTGGGGTCGAGCAGGGCGGCGCCGTCCCAGCGGTCCGCGGGGACGGAACCCACGCCGTCCCGGCCCTCGTCGAGCAGCGACCAGAACTCCTCCACGGAGTCCGCGCCGGGGAAGCGGCCGGCCATGCCGACCACGGCGATCGGCTCCGTCTCCGGTACCGGCCGCGCCGTGTTCTCCCGCCGGGAGACGCCGGCGGGCGTCCCCGGCGTCGTGCGCCGCGCGGCCGCGCGCGTCGCGGGGGCGGCGGAGACGGCGGGGGCCGACTGCGACGCGGACCCGGCGTCCGGGCCGGAGTCCGACAGCCGCTCGGTCAGGTGGGCGGCCAGCCGGAGGAGGGACGGGTGCCCGAAGACGTCGCCGATGCCGACGTCCACGCCGAAGGCCACACCGAGGTCGTGGGCGGCGTCCACCGCCATGATCGAGTCGAGCCCGAGGTCGAGGAAGCCGGTTTCCCCAGGCAGGGCGGCCGGGTCGTCGTAGCCGAGGATCTCGGCGAGGATCCGGCCCGCGTGCTCGGCGGCGACGACGGGGCGGCGGTGTTCGGGCGCGGCCAGGACCGCCCGGCGGGCGGCGTGCTCGCCTTCCCCGGGCCCGTCCGCCGCGGACCCGTCCGTCTTCCCTTCCGGGCCGGCCTCGTCCGCGCCGCCCGTGGTGAGAGTGCCCAGCAGCGGGCGCGGCCGTACGGCGTTCATCACGGTGGTGAAGCGGTCCGCGTCCAGACGGCAGGCGACCAGGTGTGCGCCGCCCGCCGGGCCGGAGCCGGTGAGCGCGGCGCATCCCTCGCCGGGACGTACCGGCGAGACGCCCATCCGGGCGAGTGTCGCCCGGGTCTCCGCGTCGGCCATGCCGTCCAGGTCCCAGGGGCCGAACGCGATGCTCACGGTGGGCAGCCCGGTCGCCGTACGGATGGCGGCGGTGGCGTCGAGGCCGCCGTTGGCGGCGGCGTAGGCGCCGTAGCCCTCGGTGCCCCACACGGCCGACACCGACGACACGTTGACGAAGAAGTCCAGCGGCCAGTCGCGGGACAGCAGGTGGAGCCACCACGCGCCCGAGAACTTGCCGTGCAGCGCGTCCGCGAAGTCCCCGGTGGCGGCCTCGGCCAGCGGAGTGCGGGCGATGCTGCCGGCGGCGTGCACCACGCCGCGCACCGGCGGCATCTCGTGCAGCACCCGCAACGCCTCGGCCAACTGCGGGCCGTCGCCGCAGTCGGCGGCGGCGTACGCCACCTGTGCGCCTGCCGCGTCCAGTTCCTCGAGCAGCGCCGTCGCAGGACCGGCCAACGCGCTGCGGGGCCGGCGTCCGACGAGCAGCAGGTGGCGCGCGCCGCGCCGGACGAGGTCACGGGCCAGTTCGCGTCCGACCGCGCCCAGTCCGCCGGTCAGCAGATAGGTGGCGTCGGCGTGCATCTCGGGCCGGTCCGGCCGGGCGTCCCACGGCCGCAGCCGTGCGTGGTGGAGCCGTCCGTCGCGTACGGCCAGTACGTCCTCCGCGGCGTCGCCGCCGTCGACGGCCGCTGCGGCGTCGTCCGGGCCGGGCCGTCCGGGCAGGTCGAGCACTCCGCCCCAGACGTGCGGGAATTCCAGTCCCAGTACGGGAGCGAGGCCGTGCAGTGCCCCGTGGAGGCCCTGCACCGGAGCCTCGTCGCCGGTCACCCGGCACACTCCGGCGGTGAGTACGCGGATGTGCCCGGCGTTCTCGGGTGCCGTGCGGACGGCGGTGGTCACCGTGGTGCACAGCCGGGCCGCGGCGTCCGTGGGCGCCTCGTGGGAGACCTGCTCCGGCAGCGCTCCGGCGGCGGGCACGAGCAGCAGCCGGCACGGTGCCGGCAGCTGGGCCCACAGACGGCTCCAGCCGTCGTCGTCCTCGGGCGGTGCGGTGTGCACCGTCGTCGCGCGGCCCTGGGCCCGAGCGGCCTCGGCCAGCAGGGTGACCGTCGGGAGGTCGTCCCCGACCAGCACCAGGGGCAGTTCGGCGGGCTGTGCGGGAGCGGCGTCCTCCCAGACCGTGCGCAGGAGCGGCAGGCCGGCGGCGTCGTCCGGCGCCGCGTCCTGCTCCTCCGGGCGGCCGGCGGCGCGGCCGGAGGTCCCGGCAGCCTCGGCGGTCCCGGCCGGCGCGTACCGCTTGCGCTCCCACGGGTAGGCCGGGAGGCTCACCACCCGGCGCTCCAGCGCCTGCCCCGTTCCGGCGGGCTGCACCGGCGGCTCGGTGTCCTGCCGCGCGTCCAGCAGCGTCACCGTGTCCGGCGTGGTGCCCTCGGCGAGTCGTCGCAGGGCTGTCACCGCCTGTTCCCGGCCCGGAGCCGAGACCGCGGCCCGTACGGCGTGGCGCGCGCGTCCCCTGGTGACGGTGTACGCGAAGGCGGGGTACTCCTCGTCCGGCATGCCGTCGAGGCGGTCCGCCAGCCCGCCCGCCCAGGCCCGCAGCGCGTCCTCGCTGCGGGCCGACAGGTCGAAACCGGCCACGGCCCCGGCGGCGGGCTCCGCACCGGGGGCGCCGGCGGCCTCCTCCTCAGTGAGCGGGCCGAGGATCACGTGCGCGTTGGTGCCGCTCATCCCGAAGGAGCTGACGCCCACACAGGCGGCGATGCCGGAGCCGTCGGGCTGCCACGCGCGCACCTCGCGCGGCATCTCGACGCCGGTGCCGTCCAGTTCGATGCGCGGATTCAGGGTGTCCAGGTGGACGACCGGCGGCACCGCGCCGCGCTGCACCGACAGCAGCCCGCGCAGCAGGCCGGCGATGCCGGACGCGGCCTCCAGATGGCCCAGGGCGGTCTTGACCGAGCCGACGAACAGCGGGCGGCCTGCGGGGCCATCGCCGCCGGACGCCCGGTCCAGGGCGGTGACGAGCGCCTGGACCTCGATCGGGTCGCCGAGCGCCGTGCCCGTGCCGTGCGCCTCCAGGGCGCCGATGTGTTCCGGGCCGAGCCCGGCATCCTCCAACGCGGCCCTTATCAGGGCGATCTGCGCCCGCACGTTGGGCGCGGTGAACCCGGAGGAACGGCCGTCCTGGTTCAGTGCGCTGCCCCGCAGGACCGCGTGTATCCGGTCACCGTCGCGGACCGCGTCGGCGAGCCGCTTCAGCGCGACCACACCGCACCCCTCGCCACGGGTGAAACCGTTGGCGCGGGCGTCGAACGCCTTGCACAGGCCGTCCGGGGAGAGCGAGTTCGTCTGCTGGATGAGCCGCGTCGAACGCGGCGACAGGATCAGGTTGACGCCGCCTGCCAGGGCCACGTCGCACTCGCCGCGGCGCAGGCCCTGCGCGGCCAGGTGGACCGCCGTCAACGACGAGGAGCAGGCGGTGTCCACGGCGATGGCCGGGCCCTCCAGCCCCATGGTGTAGGCGAGCCTGCCGGCTGCGAAGCAGTGACCGTTGCCGGTCAGCCAGTAGGCGTTCTCCTCGCCCGCCGCCTGCCAGTCGCGATAGTCCTGGCCGGTGACGCCGACGTACAGGCCGGTGCGGCCGCCGCCCTCGGCGAGCGCCTTCGGAGGGAGGCCGGCGTCCTCCAGCGCCTCCCAGGCGACCTCGAGCAGCAGCCGGTGCTGCGGGTCGAGGCTGCGCGCCTCGCGCGGGCTGATGCCGAAGAAGTCGGCGTCGAAGTCGAGAACCTCGTCGAGGAATCCGCCGCGGTGCGGAAGGGCCTCCCACTCCGCGGCGAACGGCTCCTTGCGGTGCCGCGGCATCGGCCGTACCAGGTCGCGCCCCTCCGCCAGCGCCTTCCAGTAGCCGTCCAGGTCGACGATGCCGCCCGGCAGGCGGAGGCCGGCGCCCACGACGGCCAGCGGCCCGCCGCCCTCGTTCCGTGCCTCGGCCAGTTCTCCGCGCAGCCGTTTGATGGTGTCCATCGCGCGACTGAGGGGGGTGGCGGAGCCCTGCCCCGCGCCGGACCGCCGGCTGGCCGGCTCCTCATGAATGGGTGTGCTGGTCACAAGAACGTCCCTCGCGATCGGCGTCGGATGCGTCGGTGGTCGTGGGTACTGCGGCTGCTGCACGCCCTGGTGAGCGCTCCACGAACGTGGGGGTGAAGGTCGGACGGGGTGGCGGGGAGGGAGCCGGTGCGGTGCCCCTCGGGGGAGGGCACCGCACCGGCCCCGGGTGAGGGCCGTCCCGCCGTCGGGGGCCGGCAGGACGGCCGTTCGTGCTGCCGCTTCCGGCAGCCGCCTCAGGGGTGGGCGTTCTCGGTTCCGGCGCAGAGACCGGTGAGCATTCCCGAGAGCGCCGCCGTGCTGCCGTAGGTCCACAGCAGCGTGGGCGAGAGCTTCAGCCCGAATGCGGTCTCCAGCCGGTTGCGCAGTTCGAGGCTCATCAACGAGTCCAGCCCGAGTGACTTGAAAGGTGCTTCACGGTCGATGGAGTCCGCCTGGAGCCGCAGCACCCGCCCCGCCAGCTCCCGGACCTTGCTCTCCACCAGCCGCGGCCGGTCCTCCTCGGGGGCGCGCCGCAGCCCCGCGAGGAACTCCTCACCGCCGTGCGCCGCGCCTCCGCCGTCCTGCGCCAGCCGGGCCATCACCTGCCAGCTCGGCTGCGCCGCGGTCTCCGGGTAGGCGTCGAACCAGTGCCGCGCGTCCAGCGGCACGTAGCTCACGACCTGCCCCGGCCGCCCCAGCAGATGGTCCAGCGCCTGCCACGCCTCCTCCGCGGTGAAGCCGGCCATGCCGTGATCGGCCAGGCGGGCGCCGCGGATCGACTCGTCGGCCGCGAGCCCGATGTCGGCGAACGGCCCCCACTGCACGGCGAGCGCCGGCAGGCCCCGCCGCCTGCGCGCGACGGCGAGCGCGTCCAGGTAGGTGTTGCCCGCCGCGTACGCCGCCTGTCCGGGGTTGCCGACCAGGCCGGCGACCGAGGAGAACAGCACGAACAGGTCCAGCGGGTCCTCGGCGGTGAGCGCGTCCAGGTGACGTGCGCCGTCCACCTTCGGGGCCAGCACCTTCCGCACCTGGGGCGCCGTCAGGTTGCCGACCACCGCGTCGTCCAGTACGCCCGCGGCGTGGAAGACGCCGCGCAGCGGCGGGAGTTCGTGCCGCAGGCGGTCCAGGGTCCCGGCGAGCGCCGCACGGTCGCCGACGTCGGCGGCGTGCACCGTGACCTGGGTGCCGCCCTCCCGCAGGGCGTCGATGCGCCGCTGCGCGGCCTCGGCCGGAGCGGAGCGGCCGAGGAGCGCCAGGCTGCCCGCTCCACGGTCTGCCAGGTGCTCGGCCAGTGAGAGGCCCAGGGCGCCCAGGCCACCGGTGATCAGGTAGGTGGCGTCCGGCCGGAGCCGGCCGCCGGACAGCGGTTCGGGGACGATCTCCCGCACGCGTTCCGGTCCCGTCAGCACCAGCTTGCCGATGTGCTCGCCGCGCGCCATGGTGCGCAGGGTCTCGCCCGCGTCGCGGAACGCGTGCTCGGTGACCGGCAGCGGCGGCAGGGTGCCGTCTCCGACCCGCTGCCACACCTCCCGCAGCAGCCTGGCGAACCGCGCGGGGCGCCGGGTCAGCAGCCCGGCGATATCGACGGCGGAGAACGAGATGCCCTTGGCGAAGACCTCCAGGCTCACGGTCCGCGCCGCGTAGATGTCCCGTTTGCCCACCTCGACGAAGCGGCCGTCCTCGGCGAGTGCCGCCAGCCCGTGTTCCATCGCGGCGCCGGACAGCGAGTTGAGGACGACGTCGACGCCGCGGCCACCGGTGATGCGCTCCACCGCCGCGGCCCAGGAGAGGTCTCGGGAGTCCAGGACGTGTTCGACGCCCCGGTCCCGCAGATAGGCGCGCTTCTCCTCGGTTCCCGCCGTGGCGATGACCGTGGCGCCCAGCGCGCGGGCGGCGTGCACCGCGGCCAGTCCGAGGCCGCCCGCGGCGGAGTGCACCAGCACCGTCTCCCCGGCCTCCAGGCGGGCCTGGTCGGCCAGGGCGTACCAGGCGGTGGTCGTGACCAGCGGCAGTCCGGCGGCCTGGACGTCCGTCAGGTGCTCCGGCACGGGGGCGACGTGTTCCGCCCGGACGGTCACGTGGGAGGCGACCGTGCCGAAGCCGCAGGCGACGACACGGTCGCCGACCGCGAGGCCCGTCACCTCCGGGCCCACCGCGCTGACCACACCGGCACACTCGCCGCCGAGCAGGTCGGCGCCGGCGGACCGGTCGGGGTAGGTGCCCATCGCCTTCATCACGTCGATGAAGTTCAGCCCCGCCGCGGTGACCTGCACCTCGACCAGCCCGGCGGCCGGTGCGGTACGCGGCTGCGGGCGGAACGCCAGCTCCTCCCAGAGGCCGGACCCGTGCGGACGGAGCCGGAAGGGCTGCGGGGGGCCGGCCCAGGCCGGGCCGTCGTCGTCCTGCTGCTCGCCCCGCACCAGTCGCCCGGCGAACCGGTCGGTGCCGCGCAGCGCGGTCTGGTCCTCGCCGTCCCCGCCGAGGAGCTGCCGGGCGCACGCTTCGGCCCAGCCGTCGACGCCGGTGCGCACGTCCACCAGCGCGGTGCCGAGTTCGGGGTGCTCGCGGCGCAGCACGCGGCCGAAGCCCCAGTACAGGGCCGCGCCCGGGTCGGGGATCTCCCCGGGCACCACGGCCTGAGCGCCGTCGGTGACCATGGCCACGGCGGGCGGCACCGGCAGCGCGGCGGCCGCCCGGGCGACGGCGGTGAGGGACAGCAACCCGTCCCGCTGTGCGGCCAGGCCGTGGCCGGCGCCCGGGGCCACGAAGGCCACACCGGCGCGCTGCCCGTCGTCCTCCCCGGTGAGCAGCGCGGCGACCGTGTCGGCGTCTGTGAGCGCCGGGGCGGGCACGACTGCGGCCGTGGCCCCCAGCCGGTCGAGCGCGGCGACCAGATCCGCTCCCGCGCCGGTCGCGGCCGCCGCGTCCACCGTCCCGCTCGGTCCGGCCGCCGCGTCCGGGACCACGCAGACCGTCCAGCGGGTGATGCCGGGGGCCGAGGAACGCGGCGGAGCGTCCTGCTCGTCGTCCGCGGGCCGGAAGGCGAACCGGTGCAGGCGGGTGGTGTCGACGGCGTCCGCTTCGGCGTCCTCGATGGTCTGGAAGGCGAGGCCCGCCATCCGCAGCAGCGGTCGGCGGCTCTCGGCGTCGTAGCAGACGAGGTCGTAGCGTCCGTCGGCGGTCCGTACGGCGTGCGACCACACGCCGGTCACCACCTCCTCCGGACCGACGGCGAAGTCGATGCGCCGGACGGCGACCGGGACGACGGTGTCTCCCTCCGGCACCAGGGCGAGGCTCACCTGCAGCGCCGCGTCCCACAGCGCCGCGTGGAGCTCGCCGGGGCGCACTCCGGCGCGGCAACGCTCCGGCAGGCGCACGTCGGCCAGTACCTGGTGGCCGTCCTCGTCCCGGTGCAGGGCCTGCACCCCCTGGAACGCCGGGCCGTAGTGCAGCCCCCGGGCGGCGCAGGCGGCGTAGAAGTCCTCGGCGGTGTCCGGGGGGACTTCGAGCAGCGCCTGCGGGAAGTCCGGCAGGCCCGTTCCGGCCGGTCCGCCGATACGGGCGGTGGCGTGCCGCGTCCACGACTCCGCGCCCGGCTGCAGCGACCGCAGGGTGAACACGGCTTCCGCGCCGTCCTCGCGCGAGGTGGCGCACAGGGCGACCGGCTCGTCGGCGAGGGTGAGATCGCTGCGGAACCGTACGTCGTGCAGGGCGCCGGGGCACCGGCCGGTACGGGTGCGGGCGGCGGACACCGCCAGCGCCAGCATCGCGGCGCCGGGCACCACCACCGCGTCGTGCACCCGGTGGTCGCGGAGCCACGGCAGTTCGTCGAGGGACAGCTCCGTGCGGCCCTCGTGCACGTCCTGCTCGGCGGTGGCCGGGGTGAAGGCGAAGGCCAGACCGCCCGGGCCGGCGCTGCGGCGGCGCGCCGCGGGCAGCCAGTACCGCTGACGCTGCCACGGGTACCCGGGAACAGCCGCGCCGGGGCGTCGGGGGAGCCCGCCGAACGGGCGCAGCCCGCCCGCGTAGGCGCGCGCGAGGCTCAAGGTGAGGTCGGCGAGGGAGCCTTCGTCACGGCGCAGCGTCGGCAGCACCGTGACCGGGGTCTCGCGCGTGGCGGCGAGCTGCTCCAGGGCGGGGGTGAGGACCGGGTGGGGGCTGATCTCCACGACGTGTGTCACGCCGGAGTCGAAGAGCTTCCCCATGGCGTCGGCGAACAGCACCGGCTGCCGCAGGTTGGCGGCCCAGTACGCGGCGTCGAGTTCCTCGCCCGCCATCTCCCGCACCCGCACCGTGGACATCATCGCGGTGCCGGACGAACGGGGGGCCAGCGGGCGCAGCTCCTCGATCAGTTCGTCGGTGAGTTCGTCCATGTGGTGGCAGTGCGAGGCGTAGTCCACGTTGACCAGGCGGCAGAACGTCCCGTCGGCCTCCAGCAGTTCGCGCAGCATCAGGACCGCGTCGCCGTCGCCCGACAGCACGCAGGAGGAGGGGCCGTTGTTGACGGCGAGCGACACCACGTCCTCGAATCCGTCGAGAGCCTTGCGGGCGTCCTCCAGGCCCAGGTCGACGGCGAGCATCCGGCCCCGGCCGGCTGCCCGGGTGGCCAGCGCACTGCGTCGTGCGATGATCCGCGCCCCGTCCTCGTAGCTCAGCAGGCCGGCGATCGTCGCGGCGGTGACCTCGCCCTGGCTGTGGCCGATCACCACGTCGGGTTCCACGCCGGCGGCACGCCACAGCTCCGCCAGCCCGAGGGACATGGCCCACAACGTGGGCTGGATGAGGTCGGCCCGTTCCAGCCAGCCGTCGCCGGCCTCCCCGGAGACGATGGCCGTCAGGTCACCGGCGAAGTGCGGCTCCAGCGCCGTCGCGCAGCGAGCGACGACCTCGGCGAAGAGCGGCGACTCGGCGTACAGCCGACGGCCCATGCCGGCCCACTGCGACCCCTGGCCCGGGAGGACGAACGCCACCCGTCCCGGCTGCTCGGCACGGCCGGTGACGACACCGGGTATCTCCGCCGTCGGGTCCTCGGCGAAGAGTCCGAGCCGTTCGCGGAGCGTCGCGGGGTCGGGAGCGGTCACCGCCGCGCGCAGCGGGAAGTGGTCGCGTTCCCAGGCCAGCGTGCCCGCCACGGCAGCCGCGTGGTCGCCCGTGGTGCCGGCGCCGTCGTCGTCCGGCAGCACCGGAAGGAGTGCCCGGGCACGGTCGCGCAGCGCCGCCTCGTTGTGCGCGGACAGGGGGAGCAGCAGGGCGGTCGGCCGGTCGGACGTCGCCGTCGCGGCGGGTCCGGCCGGAGCGGGAGGGGTGCGGAGCACGACGTGCGCGTTGGTGCCACCCCAGCCGAAGGAGTTGACGCCCGCGTACACCGGCCCGTCCGCCCGCAGGGTGGCCTGCTGCGTCGCCACCTTCAGGTTCAGCTCGTCGAAGGGGATGTTCGGGTTCGTCTCGTCCGCGTGCAGGCTCGCCGGCACGGTGCGGTGCCGGAGCGTCAGCACCGTCTTGACCAGACCCGCCAGTCCGGCGGCGGCCTCCAGATGGCCGATGTTGGTCTTCACCGACCCGATGAGCAGGGGGCCGGCGTCCGCAGGACGTGCGGCGCCCAGCGTGCGTCCGAGCGCCTCCGCCTCGATGGGGTCGCCGCGCAGGGTGCCGGTGCCGTGCGCCTCCACGTAGGCGAGTCTGTTCATCGGCACACCGGCGTCGGCGTACACCTGGCGCAACAGTTCCTTCTGCGCCTCGACGTTGGGGGAGACCAGGCTGTGCCCGCCGCCGTCGTTGTTCGCCGCCGTCGCCACCAGCACGCCCTGGACGCGGTCGCCGTCCGCCAGCGCGCGGTCGAGCCGCTTGAGGTACACGGCGATGGCGCCCTCGCCCCGTACGAAGCCGTTGGCCTGTGCGGAGAACGCGCGGCAGTGCCCGTCGGGGGACAGGCCGCCGAAGTGGGTGAGGCCGATGGACATGTCGGGCGTCAGGATCAGGTTGACTCCGCCGACGAGAGCGCCGTCGATCTCCCCGGAGCGCAGGGCTCCGGCCGCGAGGTGCACGCCGACCAGTCCGGAGGAACAGCCGGTCTCCACGACGAGGCTCGGCCCGCGCAGGCCCAGCGAGTAGGAAAGCCGCGAGGCGATGACGTCCAGTGCGTTGCCCACCGCGGTGTGCTGGGTGGTGGCCACGCCGCGTTCCTTGCGGGCGAGGGCGTAGTCGTGCCACAGCGCGCCGACGTAGACCCCGGTCCGGGAGCCCCGCACGCTTTCCGCGGGCACGCCGGCGTTCTCCAGAGCGCTCCATCCCGTCTCCAGCATCAGGCGCTGCTGCGGGTCGATGTCCTCCGCCTCGCGCGGCGAGATGCCGAAGAAGCCGGGGTCGAACAGGTCGAGATCGTCGAGGAGCGCGGCGACGCCGGGGATCTTCTTCACCGGGTCGAGCTGTGCGGAGGTGTCCCAGCGGTCCGGGGGGATCGGCCGCACGGCTTCCTCGCCGGCGGTCAGCAACTCCCAGTAGCGGTCCACGTCGGGTGCGCCGGGGAACCGGCCGGCCATCCCCACGACGGCGATCAGCCGGGTGGGGTCGTCGACGGCGTCGGAGGGGTCGACGGTGTCGACGGTGTCGGTCGTCGGGCGTGCGGGGTGCTCGGTCATGGGGCCACCTCGGCTTGCGTGGAAGCGCCGTCCGCGCGGCTCCCGGGGGAGAGGGCGGCCTGGGCGAGAGACAGGTCGACGGGGTCGACCGGGTGCTGCGCGTTGATCACCTTGTCGAAGATCCGGTACTTGCCGGGGAAGGCGTTGAGCAGCCGGTAGCGCAACCGCCGGACGCGCACGCCGCGCGGGCTGCTGACCGCCAGCTGGCTCTCCTGCATGCGCTGGAACCGTGTGACGTGCATCTTGTGTGCACGGCGACCGGCGACGAAGTCGGCCAGTTCGCCGGCGCCGACCGGCTGCCGGCCGGCGCCGGCGTCCAGTGCCGCGACGAGCACGGGGACGAGGGTGATCGCGTCCTGCATCGCGAGGTTCACGCCCTGGCCCAGGATCGGAGTGGCGGTGTGCGAGGCGTCGCCGATGAGCAGCAGGCCGTCCCGTGCCCACTGCTCCATCTCGGCGGTGAAGATCTCCAGGAACGACGTGTCGTCCCAGGAGAGCAGGTGCTCACGGACCAGGGGTGCGAGAGCCGGCGAGAGGGCGGCGATGCCGTCCCGGAACGCGGCGAAGCCGGCCCGGCGCAGAGTGGCGAGACCACGCTTGGGCAGGTTGTGCCCGATGCGCAGCGAGTCCGGGAAGGTGGGCAGCACCACCAGGTGCCTGTCGTGGTCGACGATGAGCTGCGCGTCCTGGCCCCACTCCGGCGGGCGGGGCAGCTTGAAGGACAGGAAGTCCCGGGCCATCGGCTCGATGTCCGCGGGCAGTCCGGAAGCCTTGCGCACCTTGGAGAAGCGTCCGTCCGCCCCCACGACCAGGCGGGCCCGGACCCGGGTACGTTCTGCGGTGCTTCCCCGGCCGCGGACGAGCTCCGCGCCCCGCACCGCGCCGTCCTCCTCCATGAGGGAGGAGAAGCTCCAGCCGGAGAGGTACACGTAGCCGGGCAGGCCCTCGGCCGCGTCGTTGAAGATCCGGATCAGGGCGGGTTGCGGAATGTCGATGGGCAGCGGCTGGTCGCGGAATCTGCGGTAGTCCACGTGCAGCACCGGGCGCCCCTCGGTCACGGTGGTGACCGTGGTGGTCTCCAGGAATCCGTGCGCGCGCAGGGCCGGACCGAAGCCGAGCTTGTGCAGCGAGGTGACGGACGGTGCGGCGAGCGTCTCGCCGCGGAAGCTCCGCTCCAGGTTCGTCTGCTTCTCCACCAGCACCGTGCGTATGCCACGCCGGGCGAGGAGGCAGGCCAGCAGCGAGCCGGCGGGGCCGCCGCCGATGATCAGTACGTCCGTCTCCTCCGGTGCCGCGGTCTGCGCCGGACGGTCGTCGGGTCGAGTCATGCCTGCTCCCACTTCTCCAGCCGGTGTTTGACCCCGGCGAGGATTTCGGCGGCCAGCGCGCCGTCGATGACGCGGTGATCGAAGACGAGTGAAAGGGTGAACACGGGCGCGGCGACGACCGTCCCGTCGCGCACCACGGGTCTCGCGGCCACCTGGCCGACGCCGAGCCCGAGAGTTCCGGAGATCATCGGCAGGATGGCCCGGACGGGTTCGTGGCCCACGGACGTCACCGCGAAGGTGCCCTGGAGCCCGGCGGCGCGGACCGGGTCGCGCATCATGCCGCGGTAGAGCAGCCGGATCAGCGGCAGCGGCAGCCGCTGCAGGCGGCGGATGCGGGCGAACGGACCGCCGTCGGCGTCGACGTCGGCCCGCTTGTAGGCGTCGACCGCGGCCTGGACGTCGTCCAGGCCGGTGGTCCGGACGTCCGGGACGATGCCGGAGACCACGCACCGCCTGCCGTCGACGGTCTTGTCGAAGAGCACCTTGGCGTGCACCGCGTCGGAGACGGTGAGCCGCGGACGTCGCCTGCCGCTGAGCACGGCGCGGGCTTCGGGGTAGCCGCCCAGCACGTCGGCGACCGCCTTCACCACGAAGCTGACGTAGGACAACGGTCTTCCCGCGGAAGCGCGCGCCCGCCCGAGGGCGGTCGCCTCCACGTCCGCGAGGAGGTGGACGTGCGCGGTGCGGCGGGCGTCCTCCAGGAACACGTAGGTCTGCCGACGGGCCGCGGGCAGCGGCGAAGTGACGGCCGCCATCACGCGGCGCCTTCGCCCGTGGGCGTCGCGTCCACCACGAGGGCCGCCAGTTCCCGCACCGTATGCGCGGCGGAGAACCGTTCGAAGTCCACCGGACGGCCGAGATCGCGTTCGAGATGCACGAGGAGGCGCAGCGCGTTGACGGAGTCCCACCCCTCGACCGCGTCGAGCGGCTCCTGGGCGCCGAGCGCGTCCTCGTCCACGTCCAGCAGCTGGGCGACGATCTCCCGCACGGCCTGTTCGGCGGCGGCAGTACGGCCGTCCGGGGCCGGGGCCTGCGTGGTGTGGGTGGTTCCCTCAGGGGGCATGGAACGTCCCTTCTCCGGAGCCGACCCGCAGCCAGTCGGGCAGGTCGGCGAGGTGGGTGAGGTCGTGCCGGAACGCGCCGTCGCGACCCGCGAATCCGAGGCCGGGGTAGAAGCCGGCGCACCGGGCGTTCTTGGCGGAGGGCACGAACCGTCCGTGGACGGCGGGGGCGCCCGCGGCCTTCGCCGCCCGCAGGACCAGGCCGACCACCGTCTGTTCGATGGAGCGGGAGAAGACCCGGCAGGAGAGCACGAAGTTGTCGATCAGCCAGCCGCCGTCCGGCTGCCGGGCCAGCGCCAGGGCGCCGACCATGCCGTTGTCGCCGAAGGCGTCGGTGACCCGTACGCCGAAGAAGGCGGCGGAGCCGTCCGCGGTCATCCGGGCCAGGTCACCGGCGGCGTACCGGGCTCCGGTGAGGTTGAACTGGTTGGTGCGGCCGAAGAGTTGCGCGATGCGAGGGCCGTTGAGGTCGCCGTACTCCTCGACCAGGACCTCCGAGTCCAGCTCCCTCAGGTAGTCCTCGACGCTCACGGCGGACTCGCGGAGTTCGGCGCGCTGCGCACGCGACCGGTACAGATCGCCGCGTGAGCGGTCCTCGGCGGTCAGGGTGAGCTGGTTGAACCAGCCGGCGCCGGCGACCGCGGCCGCGTACCCGGCCGGATCGACGGGCAGTTCGGCGACGGCGACGGGCGGCAGGCGCCGTCGCATCAGGCCGCGTTCGACGGGGTTGTCGTCCACGAACACCATGGAGTCGATGCCGATGTTCAGGTCGGCCGCGATGCGTTCCACGTTGTCCGGCTTCGGGTTCCAGCCGGCGTGGAACGCGGCGAAGTCGTCCGGCCGGAGCACCATCTCCGGGTGGGTGGCGACGGCCTCCCGCGCCACCGCGTCGTCGTTCTTGGAGCAGACGGTGAGCAGCACCCCCTGCCGGCGCAGGTCCGCGGCCAGCGACTGGAGTTCGGTGTGCGCCGAGCCCGGGTGCGGGCCGCCCAGCCGGAGACCGGCGACGCCGTCGTCGCCCACGATCCCGGCCCACAGCGTGTCGTCGAGGTCGAGGACGAGGCATTTCCTGGCGCGGCCCAGGCGCGCCAGCACCACCCGGGACAGCTCGTCGGCCCAGGCGGCCAGGAACTCCTGGCTGAACGCCTGACCCGTCAGATGACGCATCCGGTGCGGTGCCGCGCAGGAGCCCGCACGTTCCGTCAGGTTCTCCGTGGACAGCACGACGACTCCGGGGCGGGCGGCGGCCAGCTCCGAGATCGCGGCGTTCATCCGCTGCCAGGCCGCCTCCGCCCGGGCCTTGCCCGCGTAGTCGATCCAGCGGTCCCGGCGGCGGGCCGGCAAGGGGACCGTGTTGAGGACCACGAGGGTGCGCAGGTGCCGTTCGCACGCGGCGAGCCAGTCGGCGAGTTCCGCGGGGAACTCGGCGCAGCGCTGCTCCACCTCCGCCACATCCAGCGGGTCCCGCACCCGCTCGAAGACGGCCGAGTCGTCCAGCAGACATCCGGTGACGGCCGGCGCCAGCTCCCGCAGTACGGGCGCGCCGGAGAGCACCTCGTACCGCCACTGATTGAAGCCCGGCACCGTCCCGACGTCCGGCTGCACGCCCTCCCGCAGCAGTGCGGTGGTCAGCAGGGGCGGCACCGAGTCCGTCGTCGAGCCCGACAGGACGCCGACGGCGACGGGCGTGAAGGCGCCCGAGGCGGCCAGCGCTTCGCGTGCCGTTCGTCCGGACAGCAGCACGCCGGCGCTCTCGCGGTCGAGCACGTCGTCGAGTGCGCCCAGCAGGCGCGGCACCTCTTCCGGGGCCCGTTCGAGCCCCGACTTCTTCAGGGCGCGCAGGGCCGTCAGCACGTCCCGGCCGCCGCGTGCGGCGTCCTCGGCGACCGCGGGGGCCCCGGTCACGACGCCCCTCCCGTCCGATGGTGCAGGGCCAGCCCGGAGAGGATCCACTTGGACGACTCGACGTTGGCGACCAGGAGCCGCCCCTCCGCGCCGAGCCCGGAGCGGATCCGCTGCATCGCCCGGTTCAGCTGGATGAACGGTACGGCGTTGCCGTTGTTGCCGGTGTCGGCGACGCAGTCGACGGCCTGCTCCGGCCGCACGTCCAGCCGCTTGCGGATCCCGTCCGTCATCACGCCGTTGAGCTGGGGGAGCAGCACGTGCTCCACCTCGCTCAGTGACCAGCCGGTCGCCGTGGTGAGTTCCTTGAAGATGGTCTCGGCGTGCTCGGGCACGTGGTGCTCGATCGCCTTGTAGTCCTCCTCGCCCCACGGCTGCCGCACCGGCCCGTCGGGGCCCTCCACCTGCGGTGCGCCCTCGGTGCCGAACCACCGCGCGATCTGCGCGGGGGCACGGCCCATTCCGGTGGTGCGCAGGAAGAGGTGCTCGACGACGAGGCCCGGGCCGTCGGTGTCCGCTTCGACGACGGCTGCGCCGGCGCCGTCGCCGAACAGTGCGAAGTTGATCAGCTCGGCCGGCGACATCGACTCGATCTCCCCGGTGGAGGGGAAGAAGTTGAGGCAGGTGTCGGCGCCGATCACCAGGCCGCGCCGCAGCCCGGAGGCCAGCAGCGCGCGTGCCGTGTAGAGGCCGGTGAGGGCACCGGCACAGCCGGAGGTGAGCTGGAACGTCGGGACGTCGTTGAGGCCGATGCGGTCGGCGACGAGGTTCACGGTGGCCGGCATCAGGTGGTCGGGAGAGGCCGTGGAGAGCACCAGGAAGTCGAGCGACGACACGTCGGTGCCGGCGTCCGCCAGCGCTCGGGTGGCGGCCTCGGTCGCCAGGTCGCCGGTGCCCTGCGGCACTCCCGGCGGGGAGTCCGTGCGGCAGAAGTACCGGCTGCGGTTGCCGGTCATCAGGTCCAGCCACTTCTCGTGCAGGCCGAAGAGGCGTGCCATGTCCCGGTTGGTCACCGGCTCGCCCGGGAGTACTTCCGAGAATCCGGTGAGCCTCATGCCGCGACCTCCGTCAGACGGTCGTTCACCGCGTCGAGGAAGGCGCGCGGCGTGTGGGCGGCGGCCAGCGTGAACCGGTCGAGCACCACGTCGTACTCGCGCTCGATCCGGCCGGCGGTCTGCAGCAGCGAGAGCGAGTCGTGACCCAGGTCGCAGAACGCGGCGTCGAGCGACCGGTCGTCGAACGCGCCGGAGGCTCCGTTGTCCTGGAACTCCAGCATGATCCGGCTCAGGTCCGGGAGGGTCAGTAGTGCCATCGTCAGGTTCCCCTTCACCAAGGACGGTTCGTCCGCCCCACCGGGCGGTCTCGGGCCGGGACGTGCGATGGGTGACCGCTGTCGTCCCGGCCCTGGCGCCTCCGCCCGCAGCCGCCCCCGGTCCGGGGACGGTGTGGCCGGTGAAAGCCACCCTGGTGGCCCGGGCTCGCAGCGCTCTCGAGCCGGACTGGAACCCCCGCGCGTGTCAGCCGGAGCTGGAGGCACCCGTGATGGCGGCGAGGATCTGCCGGTTGACGGCGGTGCCGGCCCGGGTGTCCGGCGGCTCACTGCGGCGGGTGTCCTGCAGCGCCAGCGCCGCCAGGTGACCGCCGGGGACGATGCGGGTGCCGAACCGCCAGGTGCCGTCCCGGACGAGGGTGCCGTCCGAGCGCTCCAACCGGGCGGTGCCCTCGTCGTCGAGCCGGAAGCCGAACTCGGTGAAGGGGAAGCGCAGCCCCTGCCCGAGCGCCTTGCTGTAGGCCTCCTTGAGGGTCCACAGGTGCAGCAGCACCCGGTCGCGGTCCGGCTGCGCGGTCCGTGCCAGCCGCTCCCTCTCCGGCTCGGTGCACATCAGCCGTTCCACGTCCGGACTGCTCAGCTTCCGCCCCGCCGGTTCGGTGTCCACACCGATCACGCCCAGCGAGGTGATGCCGCACAGCAGCAGGTCCGCGGTATGGCTGAGACTCACGTCGATCTGGTCGTGACCCCGCAGGTGCACCCGCCCGTTCAGGCCGTAGCGCAGTTCCAGCGCCGCGGGTTCGGCGCCGAGCGCGACGGCCGCGGTGTAGCGGATCAGCATGCGTGTCGCCAGGAAACGCTCGCGGAGCTGCGCGGTGGCGAGCTTCTCGTAGCGCTCCATGTCGCGGCCCAGCAGGGCACGGCGTTCCCGCCCCTCCAGCAGTTCGCTCCGCCATTCGCTCAGGTACGCGTGCACCAGGCCGGTGCCGGTGGTGTGCAGGTCGTGCAGCAGCTGCGTCCACGGGCCGCGGGGAGCGGGCAGGTAGGTCGACGGCGGCGGGAAGGCTGAGCCGGGGGCCGTTGTTCCCGCCGCGCCCGGGGGACGCGTGCCGTCCGTCGCCGGGCCGGTCACCCGGCGAGCCTGGTGTTGAACAGGTCGAGGCTGTGCGGGGTGCCGACCCGGCGCAGGACCTCTTCGCAGAGCGCGGCCTCGATCTCCCGGGGCAGCGACGGGACCGGACGGCCCACCCGGCGCAGCAGCCGGTGCAGCGCGAGCGCGAGCCAGCCCGGCTCGGCGAGGAACGGGTCGGGGCCGGCGCCGGCGTTGAGCCACAGGCCGAGACAGGCCGACGCCGCCGTCACCAGGGCGTAGCGGTCGGAGAGCGGAAAGCTGTGGCTGTCGACCAGGAAGCCGTCGTCGGGTGAGCCGAGGTGCTCGGCCTCCCGCCGGATCCCGTCCGCCTCCGCGCACAGGCCCTCGGCCAGCGCGCACAGCACGGCCGCGTGCGGGTGGCCGGTGAGAGCCTCGGGAAGCCGTTGCACGGCCTGGCCGAGATAGGGCAGCAGGCCGTCGCCGCCGCCGAACCGGGCCAGCCTCGCGCCGTCCATGGCGGGCAGCGGCACCTCGATCCGGAACAGGTCGGCCGGGGGCGCGGCGGGTGTGCGCGCCGGATCGGCGAGTGCCGGGAGGTAGGCGGCGATCACGGACTGGCAGATGGCGCTGCTGACATGACCGAACGTCAGGGTCGTCAGGTCCCGCAGCTGCTTGCGGAAGACGGCGTCCGGGCCGCTCTCGGCGTGGAAGGCGTCCCCCATGACCGCCGCGAGGTCGTAGAGCGATTCGCTGACGATCTTGGGCACGATGTACTTGGTGACGGCGGCGAGAACGTCGCACTGGTCCGGCTGGAGGTGCACCGAACGGCAGGCCGTCATGGACAGGCAGTCGGCGATGAGCAGATCCGCGAAGGTGCCGGCCAGCGCCGAACGGGCGGAGGCGTCGCGCGCGAGCCCGCCCGGCCCTGCGGCTCGTTCCGAGGCGGCGCGTACGGCTGCCCGCAGCGCGGTGTCGGCGAGGCCCACCGTCATGGCGGGGAAAACTCCGTGGACCGCGGGGAAGGCGCGCAGGCTGAGCGCCACCCCGTCACCCCAGGTGCCGACGAGGGAGTCCCCGGGGAGAGGGCAGTCGGCGAACTCCAGCCCGGCCGCCTGCAGCCCGCGGACGCCGGTGGTGCGATGCCGGTCGAGGGTGCGCACCGTGCCGGGCGGGACCGACGCCGGGTCGAACATGAGGATCGAGTAGTCGGAGTCGCCGTCACCGGTGGAGACGAACCCCACGATCAACTCCGCGGTGTGGGCGTTGTTGATGGCGCCTTTCCGGCCGTTGAGCCGCAGGGTGCCGTCGTCGCTCCATTCCGCCCGGTACTCCTGCGCGTGGAACTCGCTCTCGTGCTCGAACCGCTGGCAGGCCACGCCGACCGTGGAGCCGCGCAGCACGGCGTTCGCCATGCGGATCTGCTGCTGCACCGCTCCGTTGAGCCACACCATCTGGGCCCCCATGAACGGGGTGAACCCGTGGCTGAAGGCGAGGGCCGGGTCGCGCCGGAAGAAGGGACGCAGCACCGGCCCGAGGAGGTCGACGCCGTCCATGCGGCCCCCGAGCGTCGTCGGCACCAGTTCCGCGGGGACGCCGAGGCTCTGGAACCGCCGCACTCCGAGCGGCGACATCTCCCCGGCCTCGTCGGAGGCCAGCACGGCGGCCAGCCCGACGGGGTTGTCCGCGTTCCACGGGTCGCCCAGACCGTCCTCGATCTCGTCGATCCGGCAGCGGAGACGGGCCAGGCGGTCCTGCCGCAACGCGCCGTCGTCGGCGACCGGTGCGGTGAAGGTCTCTTCGTTGTCGTGCATGGTGGCTCACCCCAGGACTGAGAGCTGGTATCGGCGGTTCCACGCCACAGGGGCGGGGTCCCACCGTCGTGAGCGGGGCTGGAGGAACCCTCGACCGCCGCTGGAGACACCCCTGGACGGCCGTCGCGGTCGCCGCGTCGACCTCGTGCGGCACCGGCCGCGTCAACCCTCGTGCGGTCGCCGCCGCGTCACCGTGGTGCGGTCGCCGCACGGGTGCGGCTCCTGGGCAGGCCCGCGGACAGCCACCGCCGCAGCGGCCGGGCAGCCGGCCCGGAGCCGCTGCCCCGCAGCTTCTGGAACACCGCCCGGTCCAGCAGCAGGTCGAGCAGCGCGAGATCCTGCGGCGGGACCAGGGGATCGTCCGTGACGACCCCGACGCGCACGGTCGCCGCCACCGACCGCAGTTCCTCGGGGGTCACCGCGAGACCGGCCAGCCGTCGCCGGAGCATGTCGCGCCCGGAGGCTCCGGTCGCCCTGGCCAGTACGTCGGTGGCGCCGACCGGAAGGGTGAGCAACCGCGTCAGGTCGGTGAAGAGTCCGGACACCGGCGCGCCCACCGTGTGGACCGTCCCGATGCGCTGTTCCGCCGCGGCGGCGCGGAGCGCCAGGTGGCCGCCCAGGCCGAAACCGACCACGTGCACACCGCTGCGGGGGGCCGACGTGGCGTAGCGGTCGATGAGTTCCGGCAGCAGCCGCCAGGAGTCGGCCGCGTACGGCCGTGTGCCCGGTGCGACGCCGGGGAGTTCGCTGGCGACCACCGCGTAGCCTCTCCCGGCCAGCCGGGTGAGCAGCGACGGCAGACCTCCGCGCGGACCGCCGACGACGACGACCAGGGGAAGTGCGGCTTCCAGACCGGCCTTCCACCAGACCGGGTGGGGTTCTCCGGGCGGCACGTGGGGGGTGAGCCGCAACACCTGCTTCCTCCGTTCGACGAGTGGCCGGCCCAGCATTCCTCCCGCCACTTGAGTCTCGTTCGAGCCGTGGGGGCGGCGGGTGCGCGAAGCGGGCCGGCGCGCCGGGGCGTTCAGGCGCTGAGGTCGGTCACCTGGCGGGCCGGGCGTCCCTCCGTCGCGTGCGCCGTGGCGGGAATCCGCACGGACAGCTGGAACCGTCCACCGGCCGCGCTCCGCGCGTGGAGTTCTCCGCCCACCGCCTCGACGCGTGTGGCCAGATTGCGCAGACCGGTGCCCGGACCGGCCGAGCCGATGTCGACGGCGCGGCCGGCGCCCACACCGTCATTGACGATGTGGAGCCGTACGAAGCCTTCCAGTTCCTCCGTGCTGGTCTGGATGGCGCAGTTCTTCGGCTGACTGTGACGCAGCAGGTTCGTGACACCCTCACGGAGCACGGTTGCCAGGATGGTGTTGGTCGTCGACGACAAGCCGGTGCAGGAGACGTCGACGCGGGCGTCGATGCCTGCGGCGGAGAGCACCGAACGCGCCGAATGCGCCTCCACCAGCAGCGACATGTCGCGGTAGCCCCGGGCGACTTCGCGCACGTCCGAGAGCGCCTGGCGGGAGATGTCCAGCACCTCCGCCACTTCTTCCCGGGCCCGCTGGGGGTTGTGCTCGATGAGCCGGTGGATCAGTTCGTTCTTGAGGGTGATGGAGGAGAGGCTGTAACCCAGCAGGTCGTGCAGGTCGCGGGCGAAGCGCAGCCGTTCGCGGGCCACGGCCATGCGGGCGATCTCGTCCCGCGAGTCGTGGATGGCGACGGCCACCGCGACCAGCCGTGCCAGCGCGAAGAGCACCAGGCCGGTCAGCGTGGTGGAGACGCCCATGTAGGCGATGTCGACGAAGGTCATCGCGTGCGCGGTGGACACCGCGACGACCGCGGTGACGGTCAGGGCGAACAACGACCAGCCCACCACCGCGGGAAGCATCAGGAGCAGGGAGGCCGACAGGAAGCCGGCCATGCCCCCCCATTGCCAGCCGAACGCCACGAACGGCACGAAGGTGGCCGCCGCCTGTACGACCAGCGACCAGGGTGCCAGCCGGCGACGAAGACGCTCCGCCCGCGGTGCCGAGTGCAGGTACTGAATGGCGACCAGCAGCGGCAACAGCACCAGGCAGGTGGCGAGTTGCCAGCCGTTGTGGGAAGACGCCGCCAGGATGTTGACGACTTGCATGAACAGGTAGCCGAGGAAGACCGCCGCGGTGAGCACCGACGCGATCTTGGGGCTCGGAGCGGCGGACCGGACGGCGGAGAGATCCGGGCCCGGTTGCTCCTCGGCCGGAGCGGCCGCGGGTCTCGCTCCCGGTGGTCTCTCGCCGTCGTCGGCGCGTCGCATGTTCACCAGCCCCCTCATGGTGGTCGCGTGGTCACCGGACATCGTCGAGACCGGCCGGGCACACGCGCGGCAACCGCTGTGGACTTCTCCGAAGCACGGAAAGTGCATCCGGACTCTGTCGATGTGTCAACTCCCCGCCCGGCGATGTGAGGAAATCATGAAGGACGCGTGTGCGCCTCACTTGTGGCGTTCTCGTCCCTTTCGTTTACTTCTGGCTCAGCACCACACCGCATCCAAGACGAGCAGCGGAGTGACGACATGACCGAGATGTCCGTGGACACCCTTTCCCCCGCGCAGACCCGCACGGAGGAGACCGCCGGCATGACCCCGGAGCAGGAGCTCAGATTCGCCGAGCTGATGGTCGGCGCCTTCTTCGACCCCTCCGCCGGTGACGGCGCCGGCCTTCCCGCGCTCGACGTCACCCGCGAGGAGTTCACCGGGCTGGGGCCCGCCGGCGTCTGCCTGCTCACCATGTGCTGGACGCCGTCGTCCACACCCGCCCATACCCCGCCCCGGCCCACCTCTGGAACCGCCGTTCACGGAGCCTGACGGGTGGCGGGGGGCGGCGACATGACGTACATGGGGTTCCGCAGCCACCTGCGGGCGGAAGTCGTCTCGGGCGAGGCGACCTATGTCCTCTCCGAACGCGGCATCACGACCGTCAGCGACAGCCGCGTCGAGGTACTGGCGCCGCTGCTGGACGGCACCCGGGACTTCCGGGCGCTGGTGGCGGACGCCGCCCCCGCCTGTTCTCCGGTCGACGTGGCGCTCACCGTCGGACGACTGCACGAGGCACACCTGCTCAGTCGCCGTCCTGCCGCGCCCGTCGCGGACGTGGCCACGGCGGCGGAGGCCTACTGGGAGATCGCCGGCGCACCGGGTGCCGCCACACCGGCGGCCGTGCGGGTGCTGGCCGTGGGGGGTGCCGACCGGGAAGCCGCCGTGGCCGCCTGCACCGCCTCCGGACTCACGGTCGTCGCCCACCCGCAGGCCCCTGCCGACGCCACGCTCGTCGTGTGCGACGACTACCTCGACCCCGACCTCGCCGACGTCGACGCCGAGCAGCGGGCTCAGGCCCGACCGTGGCTGCTCGCGAAGCCGCACGGTACGACGCCGTGGGTGGGTCCGTTCTTCCAGCCCGGGAACGGGGCGTGCTGGCACTGCCTGGCACACCGGCTGTCCAGCCACCGCCGAACGGAGACCTACCTGCGGCAGACGCTCGGCCGCAGCGTCGCCCACCCGCGGGCGGAGACCCCCGCGAGCCTGCTGCTGGGGTTGCAGCTGGCCGTCTCCGAATGCGTCAAGTGGGCGGCCGGCCACCGCCATTCGGGCCAGCACGGCGTGCTGACCTTCGACACGCTCGACCTCGCCTCGCGGTCCCATCCCCTGCGCGCCCGCCCGCAGTGCCCGGAGTGCGGCGACGCCGGGCTCGTCGCCCGCCGGGTACGGGGGCCGCTGGAGGTGCGCTCCCGCCCCAAGGCGGAGCACACCGGCTCCGGTCACCGGGCCGTCCCCGCCGAGGAGACGCTGCGCACCTACGAGCACCTGATCAGTCCGGTCACCGGCGTCGTGAAGGACGTGCAGCGGGACACCCGCGGACCCGCGCTGCTCCACTCCTACCGCGCCGGTCACAACCACGCCTCGGGCGGCCGCGGCGACGCCGGTGCCGCCTCCGGCCTGCGCAGCGAGAGCGGTGGGAAGGGCATGACCGCCCTGGACGCCCGGGTCAGCGCACTGTGCGAGTCCCTGGAGCGGCACTCCGGCATACACCAGGGCGACGAGCCCACCGTGCGGACCTCCCTGCGCCGGCTGGGCGGGGCGGGCGTCCACCCGAACGACTGCCTGCTGTACGACGAGCGGCAGGGCGTCCCGGCCTTCGACGAGAACGCGCTGGTCGACTGGACCCCCGTGTGGTCGCTGACACGGCGCGAACACCGCATGCTGCCCACCGCCCTGCTCTACTTCGACGCACCGCGCCCACCCGGACTGGGCTGCGTGACGGCCGACTCCAACGGCAACGCCGGCGGGAGCAGTATCGAGGACGCGGTGGTGCAGGGCTTCCTCGAACTCGTCGAACGGGACGCCGTGGCGCTGTGGTGGTACAACCGCACCCGGCACCCGGAGGTCGACCTGGGCTCCTTCCGCGAACCGTGGATCGAGCGGCTGCGCGAGCTGCACCTCTCGCTGGGACGGGAGTTCTGGGTCCTCGACCTCACCACCGACTTCGGCATCCCGGCCTTCGCCGCCGTCACCCGGCGCGCCGACAAGGCCGCCGAGGACATCCTCTTCGGCTTCGGCGCCCACTTCGACCCTGCCGTGGCGGTCTGCAGGGCGCTCGCCGAGATGAACCAGATGATGCCCGCGGTCGCCGAAGTCCGCCCCGACGGCACCGGCTACGGCTGCCCCGACGAACGCCTGCTGCACTGGTGGCGTACGGCCACCGTGGCCGCTCACCCCTACCTGCTCCCCGACCCGGACGCGTCCCCGCGCACCCGCGCCGACTTCGCCTACACGCCGCGCGGCGACCTGCGGGACGACCTGCACGCCGCCGAGGAGGCGGTGCGCACACGCGGTATGGAACTGCTCGTTCTGGAGCAGACCCGCCCCGACGTCGGACTGCCGGTGGCCAAGGTCCTCGTGCCCGGCATGCGCCACTTCTGGGCGCGTCTCGCCCCCGGCCGCCTCTTCGACGTGCCGGTGCGGCTGGGCCGGCTGACCGCGCCCACTCCGTACGCGGAACTGAATCCCACTCCGATGTTCCTGTGATCCGCACTACAGTGATCCCCGCCGCCGTACGCGCGCACGGGGAGGGCTTCAGCCGGACATGATCAGAACACTGATCGCGGAAGACATGCGGATGTTGCGCCGGGCTCTGGTCGAACTCGTCTCCATGGAGGCGGACATCGAAGTGGTCGCGGAGCTGGAGACCGGGGCCGATGTCGTGGCCCGCGCCGAGGAGGTGAAGCCGGACGTGGCCGTCCTCGACATCGACCTGCCCGGGCTGGACGGCATCTCGGCGGCGGCGGAGCTCTTCCGCCGCGGAGTCCCGTGCCGCACGCTCATACTGACCAGCCTGGCGAAGCCCAACAACCTCCGCCGGGCGCTCGACGCGCACGTCTCGGGCTTCCTGCTCAAGGACGCCGAGCCGGATCTGCTCGCCCAGACCATCCGCGCGGTCGCCGCCGGGCAGCGCGTCTTCGACCCCCAGCTCACCCTCGACGCGCTGAACTTCGCCGGTTCGCCGCTGACCGCGCGCGAGACGGACGTGATCCGCATGGCGGCCGACGGTGAGGACGTACGGGAGATCGCACGGGCCATGCACCTCTCGCTCGGGACCGTGCGCAACTACCTGACGACCGTGGTCCACAAGCTCGGCGCCCGCAACCGCGTCGACGCCATCCGTATCGCCCGGGCCTCGGGCTGGCTCTGAGCCCCGGCCGCGCGTCCCCGGACGCGAGCTCCTGAACGCGCTCCAGCCGGGCGCGAACCGCGCTCCAGCGCAGGCCGCTCTACTCGCCCCACGGCGCACGCGACGGCGCGGAGGCCGTGCGTGCAGGAAGGGGCCTCATGAACCTACGGGAACAGACCCGCGAGCTCACCGCCCTCCGGCAGGACATCGTCCAGGGACGCGACGAGTCGGCGACCCGGGCCCAGCACGCCCGTGGCAAGCTCACCGCCCGGGAGCGCCTCGCCCTCCTCTTCGACGAGGGGACCTTCCGCGAGATCGAGATGCTGCGCCGGCACCGGGCCCACGGCTTCGGCCTGGAGGACCGCCGACCGCACACGGACGGTGTCGTGGTCGGATGGGGCGAGGTCCACGGACGCAAGGTCTTCGCCTACGCGCACGACTTCCGCATGTTCGGCGGCGCGCTGGGCGAAGCGCACGCGCAGAAGATCCACAAGATCATGGATCTCGCCGAGACGGCCGGTGCCCCGCTCGTGAGCCTCAACGACGGGGCGGGTGCCCGGATTCAGGAGGGCATCTCGGCGCTGGCCGGTTACGGCGGGATCTTCCGCCGGAACGTGCGCGCCTCGGGAGTGGTGCCGCAGATCAGCGTGATGCTCGGGCCGTGCGCGGGCGGGGCCGCCTACTCGCCCGCCCTCACCGACTTCGTGTTCATGACGCGGTCGACGTCCCAGATGTTCGTCACCGGACCCGACGTCGTGCGTGCCGTCACCGGCGAGGACGTCACCCACGAAGGGCTGGGCGGAGCGGACGTGCACGCGGCCCGTTCCGGCGTGGCGACCTTCGTTCACGACGACGAGGAGACCTGCCTGGCCGAGGTCCGCCACCTTCTGTCGCTCCTGCCCTCCCACAACCGCGAACTGCCGCCCGACCAGGAGACCGACGACCCCGAGGACCGCCGCTGCGAGGCGTTGCTCGGCATGGTGCCCGCCGACACCCGGCAGAGCTACGACATGCGCGCGGTGGTCGAAGAACTGGTCGACGACGGTGAGTTCCTCGAACTGCACGAGGCGTGGGCGCCCAACGTGGTGTGCGCGCTGAGCCGCCTGGGCGGGCAGGTCGTCGGCATCGTCGGCAACCAGCCCTCCGCCTTCGCGGGGGCGCTGGACATCGAGGCCTCGGACAAGGCCGCACGGTTCGTGCAGCTCTGCGACGCCTTCAGCATCCCGCTGGTCACGCTGGTCGACGTCCCCGGCTTCCTGCCCGGCGTGGGCCAGGAACACCGCGGCATCATCCGGCACGGCGCGAAACTGCTCTACGCCTACTGCAACGCCACGGTGCCGCGCGTCCAGGTCATCCTGCGCAAGGCCTACGGCGGCGCCTACATCGTGATGGACTCCCGCTCCATCGGCTGCGACCTCTCCTACGCCTGGCCGGGCAACGAGATCGCCGTGATGGGCGCCGACGGCGCGGCGAACGTCGTCTTCCGGCGCGAGATCGCTGCGGCGGACGACCCGGAAGCCACCCGCGAGCGTCTGGTGAAGCAGTACCGCGCCGAACTCATGCACCCCTACTACGCCGCCGAACGCGGCCTCGTCGACGACGTCATCGACCCCGCCGACACACGGTCCGTCCTGATCCGCGCCCTGCTGACGCTGCGGACCAAACATCAGGCGACGCCGGCCCGGAAGCATGGGAACCCGCCGCAATGACCTCATCGAGCGAACCCCCGCCGTCCCTCCCCCACGCGTCACGGCCGCCTGCCGCACCGGCGACACCAACGGACCTGATGCGCGTCGTCCGCGGCCGGCCGACGGCGGAGGAACTGGCGGTCGTCGCCGCGGTGCTCCAGGCCCTCCGCACACGCCGCCCGGGCTCCCCGCCCGGCCGGCCCTCTCAGCGGCCCGGGGCCCGCGCCGCACGATGGACGAGCGGCGGGGTGCGGGCGGGCGCGGGCTCCTGGAGCACGCCGGAACCTCTCGCCCGGCCCCGCTCGGCGCGGGACCCGGACTGAGGCCACCGCCGTCGCACGACGCCCCCAGTGCCGGAGACCGGCCCCAGCGGCCCGAGACGGAGGAACGCGCACCACACACCCCTAGAGTGCGGGCATGCGCCTGTTCGCCGCCCTGCTGCCGCCCGACCCGGCGGTCGCCGCGCTCGCCGGTGCCGTCGCGCCCCTGCACGGGCTCCCGGGCGCGGACCGGCTCCGCTGGACCCACCGCGAGGGCTGGCACTTCACCCTCGCCTTCTACGGCGAGGTCGACGCCGCGCACACCCTCCCCGACCTGCGCGAACGGCTCGCCCGGGCCGCCCGCCGCAGCAGCCCCCTCCAGCTGCGTCTCTCCGGCGCCGGACGGTTCGGCGACCGCGCCCTGTGGGTGGGGGCGGACGGCGACCGCCGCGCCCTGGAACGGCTGGCCCAGGCCGCGCAGGCCGCCGGGCGCCGCAGCGGTGTGCAGAGTGAGGCGGGCCGCCCGTTCCGTGCGCACCTCACGCTCGCCCGCAGCCGCGGCCGCGCCCGGGGGCCGTCCGACGGTGCCGCCACCGACCTGCGCCCGTACGTCGAGGCACTCGGCGGCTTCGAGAGCGACCCGTGGACCGCACCCGAGCTGACGCTCGTCCACAGCCGGCTGCCCGCGAGCGGCGTGCCGGGTGAGCAGCCTCACTACGCGCCGATCGCCGCCTGGCCGCTGGGCGGCTGACCGCGCCCGCTACCGTGGGCACGTGAACGCCAAGACCCGCACGCGCGTCGTCAGCGCCGCCCTCGTGCTCCTCCTCATCGCCGTCGCCGTCGCCGCCGCCCTCGGCGGCTGACCGCCGGCCCGGACAGCAGGCCCGGGTCCGTGACGGGGCGGGCGCTCAGGCGGCGTCGAGCGCGGCGATCTCCTCGTCCGTGAGGGCGAGGTCCGCCGCCGCGGCCGAGTCGCGCACCGTCTCGGGCCGGCTGGCGCCCGGGATCGGGACGACGTGCGGCGACTTCGCGAGCATCCACGCCAGGCACACCCGCTGCGGGCTCACCCCGTGCTCCTCGGCGACCCGGGCGAACGCCGTGTGGGCCGAACCCAGGCCGCCCGCCCGGGACATGCCGCCCAGCGGACTCCACGGCAGGAACGCGAGCCCCAGCTCGTCGCACAGCCGCAGCTCCGGCTCGCTGGAACGGAACGCCGGCGAGAACTGGTTCTGCACGGACACCAGGTTCTCGCCGAGGATGTCGTGGGCCAGCCGGATCAGGTCGGGATCGACGTTCGAGACGCCGGCCATGCGGATCTTCCCCTCGGACAGCAGCTCGCTCAGCGCCCCCAGCGACTCCGCGTACGGCACCGAGGGGTCGGGCCGGTGGAACTGGTACAGCCCGATCGCCTCCACGCCCAGCCGCGCCAGCGACGCCTCGCAGGCGCGCCGCAGGTGCTCCGGCGAGCCGTCGACCGTCCAGCCGCCGTCCGGCCGGAGATGGCCGCCCTTGGTGGCGACCAGCACGTCACCGCCCCGGTCGTGCGCGGCGAGCGCCTTCGCGACCAGCGCTTCGTTGTGGCCGACGCCGTCGGCCTGCGCGTAGTAGGCGTCGGCGGTGTCGATCAGGGTCACGCCCGCGTCCAGCGCGGCGTGGATCGTCGCGAGGGCCCGGTCCTCGTCCGGCCGTCCCTCGACGGACAGGGGCATGGCGCCGAGACCGACCGCCCCGACCACGCGATCCCCGATACGGCGGGTCTGCATCGTTCACGTGTCCTCTCGTCCGGCCTTCGGCAGCGCGCGGCTTTCCGCGCCGCGCGCCAGGTCCTTCAGGCACCCTCAGGCTGACCGTCGTACCCGCGCTCGTCCACCGCATTCCGCGGGCGTGCACCTCCGGCGCCTCGGCGCAGGAACGTCATCCCCCTGGACCACCTCCCGACGGGACCGTCCAGGACGCCGCCGGTGTGCGCCGCCGGCCGGGGCGACGGGCGGCACACACCGGCGGGTGCGTCACCAGGCGAAGGCCTCCGGGGAGGGGCCCGGGCCGGGGAAGATCGCGTCGAGGCCGTCCAGCACCTCGTCGCTCAGCTCCAGGTCCACGGCGCGTACGGCTGAGGCGAGCTGTTCCGCCGTGCGCGGGCCGACGATCGGGCCTGTCACCCCGGGACGGGTCAGCAGCCAGGCGAGCGCCGCCTCGCCCGGCTCCAGGCCGTGCTTGTCGAGCAGGTTCTCGTACGCCTGGATCTGCTCGCGTGTCTTGGTGTCCTTGAGCGCGTCGGCAGCGCGGCCGCTCGCCCGGCGCCCCTCTGTGGCCTCCTTCTTGAGGACGCCGCCGAGCAGTCCTCCGTGCAGCGGAGACCAGGGGATGACGCCGAGGCCGTAGCCCTGCGCGGCCGGGATGACCTCCATCTCGGCGCGCCGTTCGGCGAGGTTGTACAGGCACTGCTCGCTGACCAGCCCGAGGCTGCCGCGCCGGGCGGCGGTCTCGTTGGCCTGCGCGAGGTGCCAGCCGGCGTGGTTGGACGAGCCGGCGTAGAGGATCTTGCCCTGCTGCACCAGCACGTCGACGGCCTGCCAGATCTCCTCCCACGGCGTCGCACGGTCGACGTGGTGGAACTGGTACAGGTCGATGTGGTCGGTCTGCAGCCGCTTGAGGCTGGCGTCGACCGCGCGGCGGATGTTCACCGCGGACAGCTTGTCGTGGTTGGGCCAGGCCGCGCCGTCCGTGCCCATGTTGCCGTAGACCTTGGTGGCCAGCACGGTCCGGTCGCGGCGTCCGCCGCCCTGGGCGAGCCAGCTGCCGAGGATCTCCTCGGTGCGGCCCTTGTTCTCGCCCCACCCGTAGACGTTGGCGGTGTCGAAGAAGTTGACGCCCGCGTCGAGCGCGGCGTCCATGATGGCGTGGCTGTCGGCCTCGTCGGTCTGCGGGCCGAAGTTCATCGTGCCGAGTACGAGTCGGCTGACCTTGAGCCCGGTGCGTCCCAGCTGCGTGTACTTCATGAGACCCAAGCCAACGCCTTGGAGGGGACTCGAGGCAAGCGTCTACGGGAGCGGCGTCGCGACCGGGGCGTCCGGCGCCGGGCGGGGGTGCGGGTACGGGCCGCCGATCTCCCACGCCTGGTGCAGCGCGGTGGCGAACGCGGCGGCGATGCGGTGTGCGCCGCGGGACGACGGGTGGGTGCCGTCGTGGGTGTCCCGGGCGTGTTCCCAGTGCGCGGGCTCGGAGGCGAGCAACAGCGGGGAGGCCGGTGTCGAGAGGTCCGCGACGGCCTTCGCCAGCAGTTCGTTGAAGCGCCGCACCTGCGCGGCGAAGGCGGTGTCGGTGGCCGCGCGTATGTTGGGCAGGACGGGCAGCAGCACGGCGCGGACGTGCGGGTCGGCCTGGCGTGCGGCGGCGACGAACCGGTGGACGTGGGCCGCCGTCTGGTCGGGGTCGGTGTAGAAGCCGAGGTCTATCAGGCCCAGGGACACCAGCAGCGTGTCCGGCCGGTGCGCGCGGACGGCGTCGGCGACGGCGGGCGCGTGGTGCTGCCAGCCGGTGCCCCACACGGCCAGGTGGCCGCGGGCCTCCGCGGGGAGGGTGGGGTCGGCGTACGCCTCGGAGCCGTCGTGGAGAGCGGTGTGCGGGCCGACGAACCGTACGGGGGCGGGTGCGGCCGTCGCGGTGAGGTGCTGCCACAGCCGGCACCGCCAGGGGTGCTCGCCGGCGCTGCCGATGGTCATGGAGTCGCCGACGGGCATGATGCGCATCGCCGCATTCTGCCGCACGGGACGGCCCGCCGGCCGTGGCCCCGGTCACCCGCCGCCGCGCCCGCCGCCGCGCCCGCCGCCGCGCCCGCCACCGCGCCCGCCCACCGCGCCCGCGCGGCGCCGTCGCGCGCCGGAGCGGCCTGGCGGGATGGCACTCTTGGCGCATGGGGATTCAGGGGTTCGCGCGGGTGGTCGGTGCAGTCGTCGTGGGGGGCGCCCTCGGTCTCGGGGCCGGCGCCGGGGACGCCGGTGCCGCGTCGTCGGAGGAGGAGCCGTCGGCGTTCACCCTCGAGGACCCCCGCATCACCGAGTCCAGCGGGCTCGCCGCCAGCCGGGCGCACCCCGGCGTCTACTGGACGCACAACGACTCCGACGACGGCCCGTACGTGTACGCCGTGGACGGCGGCACCGGCAGGACCGTCGCGACCGTCACCCTCCAGGGCGTCGCGCCGCGCGACGTGGAGGCGGTGTCGGTGGGGCCCGACGGCGACGTGTTCGTCGGCGACATCGGCGACAACCTGGGCGGCGGCTGGAGCGAGGTGTGGATCTACCGCTTCGCCGAGCCGGAGCGGCTGCGCGACACCACCGTCACGCCCACCCGCTACACCGTCAGGTACGCCGACGGGCCGCGTGACGCCGAGTCGCTGATGGTGCATCCGGAGACGGGCCGGGTCTATCTGGCGAGCAAGAGCGAACGGAGCGCGGGCGTCTATGCCGGCCCGGAGGAACTGACGGCGTCGGGCGTGAACGAGTTCGTCCGCATCGCAGATGTGGACATCGAGGCGACGGACGGGGCGTTCTCCCCGGACGGTTCCCGGCTGGTGCTGCGCAGTTACTTCGGCTCCGAGATGTACCGGTGGACGGACGAAGGGCGTCCGGAGCCCGTCGGCTCGGTGCCGGTGTCGACGTTCGGGCAGGGCGAGTCGGTGACGTTCACCCGGGACGGCGACACGCTGATGTTCGGCTCGGAGGGCTCCAACAGCCGTGTCGCGCCGCAGGAGTTGGAGGGTGAGGCGCTGCCGGAGTCCGCCGCCGCGCAGCGGGAGAAGGCGGAGCGGAGCTCCGACGGCGCGCCGCCCCGGGAGGGCGAGGAGGGCGAGGAGCGCGACCTGGTGGTGGGCGCGATCGTGTTCGCCGCCGCGACCGTGATCTGGCTGTCGCTGCGGCGGGTGTTCGGCCGCAGGCGCGACTGACGGGCCCGGACGCTCAGCCGTCCGCGCCGGCGGTCTCGACGAAGTCGGCGATGCCGTCGACGAGCCGGGCCAGGCCGAACGTGAAGAGGGCGTCGCCGGCCACGTCGAAGGTGTCCTCGTCGAGCTCGGCCAGCGAGGGGAAGCCGCCGCTCTGCATGGCCTCGGTGAGGAAGGGGGCCTGGGCGGCCCAGAACTCCTCGTCGCTCACGCCGGTGCGCCGCGCCGCCTCCAGTGCGTTGACGTGGTTGCGCGCGGAGCCGCTGACGTAGCTCTCGACCGCGACGATGACGGAGAGCCGCTGCTGGTCGGTGAGGCCGAGCCCCTCCAGGCCGGACATCGACAGGTCGAGACCGGCCATGGCGTTGGGTCCGAGAAGCGGACGGGCCTGGTTGACCTGGAGCAGCCAGGGGTGCCCGACGTACAGGTCCCAGATGCCGCTGCCGAGGCGGAGGAGGCGTTCGCGCAGCGGCATCGCGCGCTGTTCGGCCGCTTCCGCCTCGTCGACGGCCTGCACGTGATCGAGCATCAGCTCCAGCAGTTCGGACTTGCCGGGCACGTACCGGTAGAGGGACATGGTGCCGACGCCCAGGTCGGTGGCGACCCGTCGCATCGAGACGGCGCCGAGCCCTTCCGCGTCGGCGACGGACACGGCGGTCTCGACGATCCGCTCCAGCGTGAGGCCGCGTTTCGGTCCGCGGGTGGGCGCCTCCCCCACGCCCCAGAGGAGTTCCAGGCCGCGCCGCACGTCGCCGCTTCCGCTGTGTGCCGTCGTCATCTCGTCGCCCATCGTCCGGCCATCGTAAGGGAGGCGCAGCGCGCTGCGTATGGTGTACGCTTTTCCTGTGGGTACGGTGTACCCAGTTTCTCGGAAGGGGGAACCCCGTGGGCAGAAGCAGCAGCGACTACTCGGTTCTCGCCGAAGGACTGCACAAGTCGTTCGGCGGTAAGGGCGGCCAGGACGGCAAGGGCGGAACCCGCGCACACAAGGCCCTCGACGGCTTCGACCTCGCCGTGCCGCGCGGCAGCGTGTACGGCCTCCTCGGCCCCAACGGCGCGGGCAAGACCACGGCCGTGCGCATCCTCAGCACACTGCTCCGGCTCGACGGCGGGCGCGCGCTCGTCGGCGGGTACGACGTGCAACGTGAGGCGCGCAGGGTGCGTCGGCGCATCGGCCTCACCGGACAGAACGCGGCGGTCGACGAGATCATCACCGCCCGGCAGAACCTGGAGATGTTCGGCCGGCTCTTCCACCTCGGCAGCCGCCGCGCCCGGACCCGGGCGACCGAACTGCTGGCACAGTTCGGCCTCACGGACGCCGCCGACAAGCAGCCCAAGGACTTCAGCGGCGGCATGCGGCGCCGCCTCGACCTCGCCGCCAGCATGATCCTGGCCCCCGAGGTGCTGTTCCTCGACGAACCGACCACCGGGCTCGACCCCCGCGGTCGCAGCGAGGTGTGGGAGGCCGTACGGGCCCTCACCGCGAGCGGCACCACCGTCCTGCTCACCACCCACTACCTGGACGAGGCCGACAAGCTCTCCGACCGGATCGCCGTCATCGACCGCGGCACCAACGTCGTCGACGACACCCCGGCCGGGCTCAAGCGCGCCATCGGCGGCGACCGCATCGAGGTCGTCGCCGCCGAACCGGCCGACCTCCCCGCCGTCGCCAAGACCGTGGCGCGCGTCGCCGCCGACGGCGCCGAGCCCGAGACCGACACCGAGACCCTGCGCGTCCACGCACCGGTACGGGAGCGGGTCGCCGCACTCACCGACGTGGCCCGCGCCCTCCAGGACGCCGGGATCGCCGTCGAGGACATCGGGCTGCGCCGACCCACGCTCGACGAGGTGTTCCTCGCCCTCACCGGCCGCCCGGCCGACGACCCCGCCGGCCCAGGCGGAACCGCCGACCCGACCGACCCGACCGACCCGACCGACCCGAACGGCCCGAACGGCCCGACCGACCCGAAGGCGGTGGCGGCATGAGCGGCACCACGACCACACCCGGCACGGCACCCGCCGCACCCGTCCCGTCCGCTCCGGACGGCCCGGAACGCCGCCTCTTCTGGGCGTTCGCGGACTGCTGGACCATCGTCCGCCGCGACCTCACCCACCTGGTCAAGCAACCGTCCCTGATCGCCTGGCAGCTCGGCTTCCCCCTCGTGTCCGTGCTGCTCTTCGTGTACGTCTTCGGCAGCGCGATGGACGTCGGCGAGGGAGTGGAGTACACGGCGTACGCCATGCCCGGCATGTTCGCGATGACCATGGCGTTCGGCTTCATGAACACCGCCATGGCCGTCGTCATCGACAAGGAGCGCGGCGTCACCGACCGCTTCCGGTCGATGCCCATGTCGCCGTCCGCCGTCGTCACCGGACGCGGGGTCTCCGACGTGCTGCACGCCGGACTCGACCTGCTCGTCCTCGCGCTGATCGCCCTGGTCGTCGGCTGGCGTTCGGACGGCGGCCTGCCGGCCACGCTCACCGCCTTCGCGCTGCTGTTGCTGCTGCGCTTCTCGCTCATCTGGATCGGCGTCTACCTCGGCCTGATCACGCCCAACCAGGAAGCGGCCGGCAACCTCTTCGCCGTGGCCTTCCCGTTCGGGATGATCTCCAGCGTCTTCACCCCGCCCTCCGCCATGCCCGACTGGCTCGGTGCGATCGCGATGTGGAACCCGGTCTCCGCCACGGCCAACGCCGTGCGCGACCTGTTCGGCAACCCGATGCCGCTCGGCGACAGCTGGATCGAGCAGCACTCGCTGCTGATGGCCGTCGTGTGGCCGCTCGTCATCACCGCCGTCTTCCTGCCGCTCGCGGTGCGCAAGTACCAGAGCCTCGGCCGCTGAGGCGGGCGCGGCCCCCTGCGGGCCGGCAGACGCAGGGGCCCGGACGGCGCGCAGCCGTCCGGGCCCCTCCGGTCGTGTCCCGCATCCGCGCTCAGAGGCGCTCGATCACGTGGTCCACGCAGGCCGTCAGCGCCTCCACGTCGGCAGGCTCGATCGCCGGGAACATCGCCACCCGCAGCTGGTTCCGGCCCAGCTTCCGGTACGGCTCGGTGTCCACGATGCCGTTGGCGCGCAGCACCTTCGCGACCGCGGCGGCGTCCGTGGCCTCGTCGAAGTCGATCGTGCCGACGACGGCGGAGCGCTGCGCCGGGTCGGCGACGAACGGCGACGCGTGCTTGTGCTCCTCCGCCCAGCCGTACAGGCGGCGGGCCGAGTCGGCGGTGCGGCGCACCGCCCAGTCCAGGCCGCCCTGCCCGTTGAGCCACTCCAGCTGGTCGGCGAGCAGGAACAGCGTGGCGACGGCCGGGGTGTTGTACGTCTGGTTCTTGCGGCTGTTGTCGATCGCCGTCGCCAGGTTGAAGAACTCCGGGACGTGCCGGTCGGACGCGGCGATCCGCTCCGCCCGCTCGATCGCCGCGGGGGAGAACACGCCGATCCACAGACCGCCGTCGGCGGCGAACGACTTCTGCGGCGCGAAGTAGTAGACGTCCGTCTCGGCGACGTCCACGGGCAGGCCGCCTGCCCCCGAGGTGGCGTCCACCAGCACCAGCGCGCCCTCGTCGGCGCCCGCGACCCGCTCGATCGGCATCGCCACGCCGGTCGACGTCTCGTTGTGCGTGAGGGCGTACGCGTCGACGCCCGCCTCGGCGCGCGCCGTCGGGTGCGTGCCCGGGTCGGAGGACACCACGGAGGGCTCCTCCAGCCACGGCGCCAGCGTGGCGGCCTTCGCGAACTTCGAGGAGAACTCGCCGAAGGTCAGGTGCTGGGAGCGGCGCTCGATCAGGCCGTGGGTGGCGATGTCCCAGAAAGCGGTGGAGCCGCCGTTGCCGAGGACGACCTCGTAGCCCTCGGGCAGCTGGAACAGGCTCTGCACGCCCTCGCGCACGCGCCCCACGAGGTTCTTCACCGGGGGCTTGCGGTGGGACGTGCCGAGCAGGGACGTGCCGGTGTCGGCCAGCGCGCTCAGCGCCTCGGTCCGCACCTTGGAGGGACCCGATCCGAAGCGACCGTCGGCGGGCTTGATGTCAGCGGGAATCTGAATGTCGGCCACGGTGGCGAGCGTAGTGCTTCCGCACCGGTCACCGGCCGATTCGTCCGCACCGCGAGACGGGCGCGGCGACGGCGGCCGGTGCGCGTTCACACGTGCGAGAAGGGCTCCGCGTACGCGAACGTGCCGCGCATCGCCGGGTCGTACGCGCTGAGCGTCCTCACCTGGAAGGCCGTGGTCCAGGCAGGATCGGGCGGGGCGATGCCGTACTCGGTGGCGGGGCGGAAGCCGAAACGGCCGTAGTAGGCCGGGTCGCCCAGCAGCGCGACCAGCGGTTCGCCGAGCGCGTCGGCCGCTCCCAGCACGGCGTGCACCAGTGCGGAGCCGACCCCCGTCCGCTGGTGCTTCGGATGCACGCTCAGCGGGCCGAGGCCCAGCACCGGCACCTGCGCCAGCCGCCCGCGCGTGCACACCACGTGCCCCGACACGGCGCCCTGCGGGTCGGTCGCCACCAGCGACAGCGCGGGCAGCCAGTCCTCGCACCCGCGCAGCGCGTCCAGCAGCGGCACCTCGACCGGCACCGGCGTGTCCGTCCGGTCGAACGCCGCCGTGGTCACGTCCCGCACCGCCGGCACGTCGGCCGGCGTCTCCCGTCTGATCAGCACCGGAACAGTCTGGGGGTCGCCCGCGGGCGGCGGCAACGCCTTTTCCGCCGGTCGGCGGGGCGGATCTCCGCCGCCCCCTGCCATGCTGCCGTCATGAACGACACCGACCCGGACTGGGAACGGCGCGTCGCCGCGCTGTGGGACGCGTTCGACGCCCACACCGCCGGCGACTTCTCCGCCCGCATGACGGCCCTGGTGCGGGAGCTGCCCACCGGGCACCCCGTCGCGGCGTACGAGCGGGCCTCCGTCCACGACGCCCTCGGCCACGAGACGGAGGCCGCCGGCCTCTACCAGGAAGCCCTCGCCGGCGGCCTGGCCGGCCCCCGCCGTCGGCAGGCGGTCATCCAGTACGCCAGCACGCTGCGGAACCTCGGCCGCGCCGCCGAGGGCGTCGCCCTCCTCACCGCGGAACGGGACGCCGCCTCCGACGCACTGGACGACGCGGTCGCCGCCTTCCTCGCCCTGGCCCTCGCCGACGCGGGCCGCGCCCGCGAGGCCGTCGGCGTCGCGCTCGGCGCCCTCGCCCCCCACCTCCCGTCCTACACCCGCTCCGTCGGCCGCTACGCCCGCGAGCTGGCGGAGCCGTCGCCCGAGCAGTGACAGGCGGGTACGGCACCCCCTGGCGTGTGCCGGAGGAGCACCGCAAGGACCCGCGTCCGTCGAGGCGGGTGCCGCCACCACGCGCGGCCAGGCCCGGTACGACCGGTGCACGACCCCCGGGCCGAGCGGGAAGGGCACGTGCTCACGCAGCGTAGCTGCAGGTCCCGTTTCGTCCTGCTCCGGTGGGGTTACCCGGCGGGCCATGGTGCAGATCGGGTACACGATGATGACCGAGCAGGCCGGGCCCACGGACCTCGTCGACCACGTGGTGCACGCCGAGGAGGCGGGCTTCGACTTCTCCGTCTCCTCCGACCACTACTTCCCCTGGCTGGAGTCGCAGGGCCACGCCCCCTACGTGTGGAGCGTGCTCGGCGCGGCCGCCCACGCGACCAGCCGCATCCCGCTGACCACCTACGTCACCTGCCCGACGTTCCGCTATCACCCGGCCGTTGTCGCGCAGAAGGCCGCCACCCTGCAACTGCTGGCCGACGGACGGTTCCGCCTGGGCCTCGGTTCCGGAGAGAACCTCAACGAGCACGTCGTCGGCGGCGGCTGGCCACCTGCCGACGTGCGGCACGAGATGCTGGAAGAAGCGGTGCAGATCATCCGTGACCTCTTCGCCGGGGGGTACGTCAACCGGCGCGGCCGGCACTACACCGTCGAGTCGGCGAAGCTGTACGACCTGCCCGACCAGGCGCCGCCCCTCGGCATCGCGGTGTCCGGCGAGCAGTCGTGCCGGCTGGCCGGCAGGTACGCGGACCTGCTCATCGCCACCGAGCCCGAGCCGGGACTCGTGGAGGCCTTCTCGCGGCACGGCGGCGAGGGCAAGCCGCGGATCGGCCAGCTCCCCGTCTGCTTCGACACCGACCGCGACGCCGCCGTACGCCGCGCGCACGACCAGTTCCGCTGGTTCGGACTGGGCTGGAAGGTCAACTCCGAACTGCCCGGTCCGAAATCGTTCGACGCGGCGACCGCGTTCGTGCGCGAGGAGGACGTCGCCGGGTCCATCCCGTGCGGCGACGACCCGGAGCACTTCGTGCGCGCGGTGAAACCGTTCGTGGACGCCGGGTTCACCGACGTCGCCCTCGTGCAGATCGGCGGGGACACCCAGCACGCCTTCCTCGACTGGGCGCAGAGGACGCTGCTGCCGGAGCTGCGGTCAGCCCTGTGACGGCCCCTCCGCCGTGCCCGCGGCTCACTCGGCGGCCGCGCGCCGGGCCGCCGCCGGGCTGATCTCGACGAGGATCTCCTCCTCGTCCTCACCCTCCGCCGCGACCGAACCGGCCGGCACGAAGCCCAGCGACTCGTACAGGCCGCGCGCCGCGACGTTGGACCGCTGGTACGTCATGCGGATCACCCAGCAGTCCGGCCGCGCGGCGAGCCACCCGAGCAGGGTGCGCAGCAGCGCGCGGCCGATGCCCCGTCCCTGCTCGGCACGGTCCACGAGCAGGCCGCCGATCCAGTGCGAGCCGTCGTCGTCCCGGCCCCACATGACGTGGCCGACGACCGTCTCGTCGGCGTACACGCCCAGCGAACGCCACGGGCCCTCGTACAGCGACAGCAGCAGGTAGCGCGCGGCGAGCGCCGCGACGAAACCGCGCTGCTCGTCGAACGGCGCGACGTCCGCGACGGCGCGCCAGTTCTCCTCCTCGACGTCCCGCAGCGTGATGCGCCGCCCGGTCTCCTCCACGTGTCCTTGGTCGATCACCCCCGCAGCGTATGCGCCTCCGCGCCAGGGTTCACGTGCAATACCGGGTGGCCCGGCTCCCGCCCCGGGGACCGGGCCCCCGGGTGGCGCGGCCCCCGGGGCGGGAGGGGAAAACCCCGGGGCGTCCCGGGTGTGCCCCTCCCCGAAACGGGGGGCGAGGCTGCACGCTGGGGGCATGGCAGCAGCTAAGGACGCAGCAGGGGCCGGGCCGGCGGCCGGGGCAGGGGCGCGGGACACCGAGGCGGTGCTCCGCGGGGCGGTGCGCGGCGAGGTGGAGTTCGGCGCCGCCGACCGCGCGCTCTTCACCATGGACGCCTCGAACTACCGCCGCGTGCCGCTCGGCGTCGTCGCCCCGCGCGACGCCGACGACGTCGCGGCGACCCTCGCCGTGTGCCGAGAGCGCGGCGTGCCCGTGGTCGCGCGCGGCGGCGGCACGTCCATCGCGGGGCAGGCGACCGGCCTCGGCGTCGTCCTGGACTTCACCCGGCACATGAACGCCATCCGCGCGGTCGACCCCGGCTCGCGCACCGCCCTGGTGCAGCCCGGCGTGATCCTCGACGACCTGCGGAACGCCGTCGCGCAGTACGGACTCACCTTCGGCCCGGACCCCTCCACACACAGCCGCTGCACGCTCGGCGGCATGATCGGCAACAACTCGTGCGGCTCCCACTCCGTCGCCTGGGGCACCACCGCCGACAACGTGCACGAACTCGACGTCCTGACCTACGCGGGCGAACGCGCCGTGCTCGGCCCCGGCGGGGGCGGCGTTCCCGCGAGCCTGCGGAACCCGGTGCGCGCCCTGGTGAACGGCGACCTCTCCCGGCTGCGCACCGGCTTCCCCGAACTGCCGCGCCGCATCTCCGGATACGCCCTGGACGAGTTGCTGCCCGAGAAGGACGAGGACTGGGCGCGCGCCTTCACCGGCAGCGAGGGCACCCTCGGCGTGCTCACCGAGGCGACCGTACGCCTCGTCCCCGCGCCCGCCGCCCGCGCGCTCGCCGTCCTCGCCTACGCCGACGAGTCGGCCGCCGCGGAGGCCGCCGCCGCCCTGCTGCCGCACGGCCCGCTGACCGTGGAGGGCATGGCCAACGACCTGGTCTCCGACGCCGCCCGGGCCTCCCTGCCGCGCGGCGGGGCCTGGCTCTTCGTCGAGACCGGCGGCGCGGACGCCGCCGAGGCGCGGGCCCGCGCCGAGCAGCTGTGCCGGGCCGCGGCCGAGGGCACCACCGACCACAGCGTGGTCGCCGACCCGGCCGGGCAGCGCGCGCTGTGGCGGGTGCGCGAGGACGCGTCGGGCACCGCCACCCGCGTACCGGGCGGCGGCGAGGCGTGGCCGGGCTGGGAGGACTGCGCGGTACCGCCGGAGCGCCTGGGCGCGTACCTGCGCGACTTCCGCAAGCTGCTGCGCGAGTACGACCTGCGCGGCCTGCCGTACGGGCACTTCGGGGACGGCTGCATCCACGTCCGCATCGACTTCGACCTGATCCGCCCGGAGGGCATCCGGCACTTCCGCGCCTTCTCCCGCGACCTGGCCGGCATCGTCGTCGCGCACGGCGGGTCGCTGTCCGGCGAGCACGGCGACGGGCAGGCGCGTGCCGAACTGCTCCCGCGGATGTACGGCCCGGAGATGGTGGAGCTGTTCCACCGCTTCAAGGACCTCTGGGACCCCGTGAACGGCCTCAACCCCGGCATCCTCGCCCGCCCCGACCGCATCGACGACAACCTGCGCTTCGCGTCGCTGCCGCGCCGGCCCGTGGATGTGGAGTTCGGCTACCCGCACGACGACGGCGACTTCTCCGCCGCCGTGCGCCGCTGCGTCGGCGTCGCCAAGTGCCGCAACACCACGGCAGGGGCGAACGTGATGTGCCCGTCGTTCCGTGCCACCGGCGAGGAGCAGCACTCGACACGCGGCCGGGCGCGGCTGCTGCACGAGATGCTGGCCGGGGAGGTCGTGACGGACGGCTGGCGTTCGCAGGAGGTGCACGACGCACTCGACCTGTGCCTGTCGTGCAAGGGCTGCCGCAGCGACTGCCCGGTCGGCGTCGACATGGCCACGTACAAGGCGGAGTTCCTGCACCACCACTACGAGGGGCGGCGCCGGCCCATGGCGCACTACTCGATGGGCCGGCTGCCGCAGTGGCTGCGCCTGGTCGACGCCACGCGCAGCGCGCCGCTGCTCAACGCCGGCGCGGCCGTCGGACCGCTCGCCGCGGTCGGCAAGAGGCTGGGCGGGATCGCCCCGGAGCGGGACATCCCGCGGCTTCCGCACGGGTCGTTCACCCGCTGGTGGCGCGGGCAGAGCCGGTGCGGCATGGCGGAGCAGGGCGGCGGCACGGGGCAGCGGGTGGTGCTGTGGCCGGACACCTTCACCAACTACCTCTCCCCGGAGGCCGGTTCGGCGGCCGTGCGGGTCCTTCAGGACGCCGGGCTGCGGCTGGCCGTCCCCCCGCAGCAGGTGTGCTGCGGGCTGACGTACGTGTCCACGGGCCAGCTCGACCAGGCCCGGAAGGTGATGCGGCGGACCCTGGACCGGATCGAGCCCGCCCTGGACGCCGGCCTGCCGGTCGCGGTGCTGGAGCCGCCCTGCGCGGCGGCGCTGAAGACCGACCTGCCCGAGCTGCTGGGCGACGACCCGCGCGCGAAACGGCTGGCGTCGGCGGTGCGGACCTTCGCCGAGACCCTGGAGGAGTACGCCCCGGACTGGGACCCGCCGCGGGTGGACCGGCCGGTCGCCGGACAGACCCACTGCCACCAGCACGCCGTGCTGGGCGACGCCGCGGAGCGGCGGCTGCGTGAACGGGCCGGACTGGTCGGCGAGTTGAGTGGCGGCTGCTGCGGCCTGGCCGGCAACTTCGGCTTCGAGGCGGGGCACTACGAGGTGTCCGCGGCCTGCGCGGAGGACCAGCTGCTGCCCTCCGTCCGGGCGGCTGTGGCCGCCGACCCGGCGACGGAGGTCCTGGCGGACGGCTACTCCTGCCGCACCCAGCTGGAACAGCTCGACGACGGCCGCCCCAGCCGCCACCTGGCGGAAGTCCTGGCCGAGGCCCTGGGGGAGAAGGGGTAGGGCGGGGCCCGGGTAGGGCCTGGGGGTAGGGCTTGGGTGTTCGCGCGGGTGCGGGCGAGGGGTGTGGCGGCGTGGGTGTGGGCGCGCGTTCGGGCCCGTGAACCGGTGGGCGGTCGGGGCGGTCGGTGAGTCCGCGTGACCGCGTGCGTGGCGGAATGGCTGGTGTGCACACCTCTCTGACGTGGTGGGCCAGCGCGGCTCTTGGCGGTTGGTCTCTTTGCGGG